>NZ_JAMYSB010000063.1:0-589 GCF_040321695.1 Mesorhizobium sp. M0292 | reverse complement strand
GGTCCATTCCGGACACATAGGTTACGGTTTATATCGGAGACATGGGTAACACTTTTGGCCCGAAGGGGTTTTGGAGTGGTTCGAGCCTGCATGTCTCATCATCGAAGTAGCCCAAATCATAATCCATGAAGGAAGCCAGCCAGATATGGTCCTCGACCTGTTTGATGCCGACGGTCTGGCCGGCAAAGACGAGGCTGAGGTTGATCTTCTTGCGATTGTAGCAGATGCGGCCGCAGGTGGTGACGGTGACGGCCTTGTCGTGAAACGGATAATCGAGATCCGGCAGGCCGGCATAGATGCGCGGTGACGGCGTGTAGCGCTCGGCTGGACAGGCCATGTCGAGCGCCTGATGTGGGCGTTCTGAGTTGAACTCATTGATGAAGTCATCGAACCTGGCCTGCTGCTGCAGGAAATTGGCGCCAGCCGGTTTGGTGGTTTCCTTCTTGAGAGTCAGGTGCATGCGCTCATGGCGCCCGTTCTGCTGCGGACAGCCCGGCTGGATGCGCTCGATGTCGATGCCCAGGCGCAGCCACCAGACCGACAGTTTGCTGAGATTGAACAGCGCGTTTGGGCTGGCAAAGGGAACGCC
>NZ_JAMYSB010000062.1:0-602 GCF_040321695.1 Mesorhizobium sp. M0292 | reverse complement strand
ATGGCGGTCATCGTCGCCACGTCGATCGGCCAGGTTCTGCTCAACCGCTGGAACCAGCCTTTCTACGATGCGCTGGCGCGTCGCGACATGGCGGCCTTCCTGCATCAGCTGATGATCTTTGCCGTGATTGCCGGCACGCTGCTCCTGCTCAACATCGCTCAGACCTGGCTCAACCAGATGATCCGGCTGAAGCTGCGCGAGGCGCTGACGCTCGACCTGATCGACCAATGGATGCGGCCGGCGCGGGCCTTCCGGCTCGCCAATGCCGGCGCCATCGGCGTCAATCCCGACCAGCGCATGCAGCAGGATGCCGCGCATCTGTCCGATCTGTCGACGGACCTCGGCGTCGGCCTGCTGCAATCCTTCATCCTGCTGGTGTCGTTCGTCGGCGTGCTTTGGCAACTCTCGTCGGGCTTCGTCTTCCACATCAACGGCTGGTCGCTGGCGATACCGGGCTACATGGTCTGGGCCGCGTTCCTCTATGCCGGCATCGCCTCCTGGCTGAGCTGGCTGGTCGGGCGGCCGCTGATCCGCCTCAACAGCGACCGCTACACCCGCGAGGCCGAGCTGCGTTCCGGGATGGTGCGCGTCAACGAGAATGT
>NZ_JAMYSB010000061.1:0-664 GCF_040321695.1 Mesorhizobium sp. M0292 | reverse complement strand
CTGCCCTTCCCGAGAGATGGGTGACAGTTCATTCCGGAGACATGGGTTACACTTTCGGCCCTTTGCAAGGAGAGCAAGGTGCCTTGGAAGGAGTGTAACGTCATGGAAGAGCGGCTGAAGTTCATTGCCCGGCTGCTGGACGGCGAGAAGATGGCGGTGCTTTGCCGTGAGTTCGATATCTCGCGCAAGACCGGCTACAAGATCCTCACACGCTACAATGACAGTGGCCTTGAGGGGCTGACGGATCGATCACGCCGACCCTACCGCCACGCCAATCAGCTTCCGTTTCAAATCGAGAAGCTGATTGTGCGCCTCAAGCAAGACAAGCCGACCTGGGGTGCGCCAAAGATACGCGAACGGTTGGCCCGGCTGTATCCTGACGTTCACCGGCCTGCGATCTCGACGGTGCATGCGGTTCTCGACCGCCATGGCCTGGTCGAGCGCCGCAAGCGAAGGCGCAACAGGGCGATGGGAACACCACTTTCAAACGGCTATCGGCCCAACGATCTGTGGTGTGCCGACTACAAAGGCGAGTTCATGCTCGCCGATCGGCGCTATTGCTACCCGCTGACGATCACCGACTTCGCCAGCCGCTATCTCATCGCCTGCGAGGCGTTGTCGACTACCAAGGAAGCCTATGCCTTCACGGTGTTCGAGAGCGTTT
>NZ_JAMYSB010000060.1:0-679 GCF_040321695.1 Mesorhizobium sp. M0292 | reverse complement strand
GAATGTTCGGCCAGTTGATCCGGATCGCCCGCACCAGACGGCGCAGGTGGGGGCGGATCTCAGCCCCACTCGGCCGCTTGGCCGGTCGCAGGATCGCGCTGACGAACCGTCCCGCACCATCGAACACGACGATCGGCTGGAAGCCGTACTCGTATGGTGGGCATTGAACAGGCGAAGCTGTTGGCCTCCGTGCACAGCGTCGAAGGTGTCGTCAATGTCGAGTACGATCCGCTTCGGCACTTGCCGGAACGAGGCGCAATAGAGATCGACCATCGCCCGTCCCATCGCGACCAGCTCCCGCACCCCGGGTAGGTTCTCCAGCCGGCACAGCGTCGATTGCGACGCCAGATCCCGACCCGACGGCAGCGCATCCTGGGCCATCTTGAAGACCGGATCGCGGCGCAGCCGGTTGGCGTCGTTGCCGTCCTCGTAGCCGGCGCCGATCATCTTCATGCGAAAGTCGATCATGTCCGCCAGGCTGTGGACGACCTGGTCCGGGCAGCGCGGATCGTCGATGCAACGCGCCAGACGCTCGGCCACCCGCAACCGCTTTTCCACCTCGGCCAAGGCCAGAACGCCGCTGTTGGACGACAGCATGCCGCCGTCGAAACGGGCGACGACGGACTAGCCGCCGACTGATGACAAACCGCTCAGCGGCAGCGCAAGATCGTTCATGGTG
>NZ_JAMYSB010000059.1:0-1172 GCF_040321695.1 Mesorhizobium sp. M0292 | reverse complement strand
GGGACTGTTGCAAAATTGGGTGGATGTGATTCCCTGTTTTTGAAACGGGGATTTTGCGATGACGACAAAGCCGAGCGGTCAGTTCAGTTTTGTAGAGGCTCTGCTGCCGCAGGGTCTTGGTCGGAGCGGACGACTGGACCGGTTGTCGTCGCTGGTGAAGTGGTATCGCTTCGAGAAGATCCTGGCGCGGCTGCGCTCGCCAACTGGGCCGGGGCGGCCTGCGTACAATTCGCTGGTGATGTTCAAGGCGCTTCTGCTGCAATCCTTGTATGGGCTGTCGGACAACGAACTGGAGGAGGCGCTCGCCGATCGGCTGTCGTTCCGCCGCTTCGTTGGACTGACGCTCGAGGAGACGGTGCCCGACCACACCACGCTCAACCGCTTTCGCAATCTTCTCGTGGAGGCCGGGCTTCTGGAGAAGCTGTTTGGCGAACTGGACCATCAACTGGACAAGGCCGGGCTGATCCTGCGGCGCGGCACGATGCTCGATGCCACGGTGATCGAGACGGCGGCGGCACGGCCGCCCAGTGGGGCCGCGCACGAAGCGGGCGATGCCGGCGATCCCGATGCCGGCTTTACACGCCGGCAGGGCAAGCCTGGCTCCTCCTACGGCTACAAGGCCCATGTCGGCGTCGACCAGGGTTCTGGTCTGATCCGCCGGGTGAGGACGACAGCAGCCAACGTCAACGACACGGTCGAGGCGGATCATCTGATCTGTGGCGACGAAGGCGCGGTGCTGGCGGATGCGGCCTATCACACCAAGGCGCGCGAGCTGTCGCTGAGGCAGCGCGGGATCAAGCCGCGGCTGATGCGGCGGGCCAACAAGCATCATCCGCGCCTGCCGGCGCGCCTGAAGCAGTTCAACCAACTGATCGCCCGGCAACGTTTTGCCGTCGAGACGACCTTCGCCACCTTGAAGAACCGCATGCGACTTTGCGCCATCCGCTATCGCGGTCTGGCCAAGGCGGCAGGACAGGTTCTCATCGCCGCCATGGCCTTCAACATGCGTCGCTGGGTGACGCTGGCGACCTGATCTAGGGTCGCACTGCGCCCGAAATCCGCCGAATACGCCAACTCCTACCCCATCTGGCCACAAACCAGCGCCGGAAAACCACCTCGCATTTGCCCTTGCCGTCTCTCTCCACGCCCAAAGCCTATAACGCAACGGGCCC
>NZ_JAMYSB010000058.1:0-1279 GCF_040321695.1 Mesorhizobium sp. M0292 | reverse complement strand
GTCACAGGTTCAAATCCTGTCCCCGCAACCAACAAAAAAAGCCCGCTTCACGCGGGCTTTTTGCGTTCGGACCGTGATCGATGGCGATTTTAACCTGCATCGGGGGCCCGCAAGCAGGCGAAGCCGACGCCGTGGGACAGAAAAGCCAAATCATGGCCCCAACCAATTCAAAGCCCGCAGCTCGCAGGCCTTTTTGTATTCGGCACCTTTGCCCGCGCGAAGCCGGTTGGCTCCCGGCTCTGTCAGCGCGGCAACCGCCACGCGCCGGCGCGATCGTGACCGGACGCTTTGGACCCTGCAAAACCAGGCGACGAACCATTCTCTCGCCATCAGATCTTGGAAAACGAACCGTGATCGTGCGCTTCCAATCATTGTTACCGGGCTTTGACCGGCGCCATAATCTTCCAGGAGGGTGCCGTGCCCGACTACGCTCTGAACGACCACTATGAGAGCTTCATCAGGAAGCAGCTCGAACCAGGCCGCTAACAGTGCCAGTGAGATTGTTCGCGCCGGCCTGCGTATGCTCGAGGATTTCGAGGCGGAGCGGGAGAGATGGCTGCGCGAGGAGGTTCCGGCGCGCCTGACCGAGCTCCGGCAGGATCCGGCTAAGGGCATCCCTGTCGAGACGGTTTTTTCGCGACTCGAGGCGCGTCATCACGCGAAGCAGGCGAAAGCCAAATAGGCATAAAGTAGGCAATGGAGCACCGCATTGTCTTTCACCCCAAGGCGGAAACTGAACTCGACCAGCTCTATGACGACATAGCGACCCGTGCGTCGCCGGCGATCGCTTGGAATTTCGTTGTCGGCATCCGCGACCATTGCCTGAGCGTGTCGACTTTTCCACAGTGCGGCACAGAGCGGGTCGAGATCATGCCTGGTCCGCGGATCATCGGCTGGCGACGTGCCGTCAGCATTGCTTTCGCAGTCGATGCCGAACGGGTCTGGTCCTGGGTATTTTTTCGCCGGCAGCAACATCACGGCGGAATTGCTGGAAGGCCGGCTCTGAAGCGCTGCTTAGGCTGGCGTGGGGATCGACACTCGCCAGGAGGCGATTCTCAGGCCGATGGCACGCACCTGCCGCCGCCTAGAGGTGGGCGCTTGGTAGAAGAGTGATCCTCAGCGGAACACCACTCACAATTTCAGCCAAGCCAGCTCACGAATTTCCGCCCCGTGGATATCTCCACGAGAAATCGAAAAAACATCGTCGATGACTGTTGACAGTTCTGGTTGGTGGCGACTATATACGCCTCACGAACGAGGGCGGTGCGCCGCTGGCGGC
>NZ_JAMYSB010000057.1:0-2702 GCF_040321695.1 Mesorhizobium sp. M0292 | reverse complement strand
CCGGGAAATTTCGGATCGGCTTAAGCAACCAAATCCTACGTCATTTCAACGGGCTTGCGCCACATCCACCAACCCCCATGAATTTGGTTAGGTTGATGCTGCGTGCCGCCGCCGTGAGGCCGCGCTCGCTAAGCAGCGCGTCGAGAACGACGAGAAGATTCAGATCGAGCCCTTTGAAACGCATGTCTTAGCTATCCATAGCGTGGATGAATTTGATTGAAACAAACGATTTTACCAATTTTCCGGAATGTCGCATGGACCTGGCAGGACCTCACGTGCGCCGATCACTGCCTCTATCGCGTGGCGAGTCCCTTGAGAAGAGCCCGAAAGAGGAAATCTGTCGCGTGCGGTGGAGATTGTACTGGGAATGAGAGGCAGCGCTCCAAATCATGTCGAACTCTCCGACGAATGGCGACCGGTACATAGTTGATCGCAACTGGTCCGGAGCTATGAAACATCTCGATTACATATGAGGTGCCGAGTGAATACGCTGACAGCACCCACCGTCGCAGCGTTTAGCTGACGTTTGACGACGGTTCCTATCCATTTACACGCAGATTCTTGATGTGCTGGCGCAAAAGCGGGAGGCCGGCGACTTTTCTTCGTCATCGGGCTGACGCCGCAGAAGCCGGAACTCGTCCGGTTCCTATGGGCATTGGGCTTGGTCGGCGCACAGGCTCTATGAGGGGCAATTTTGGCAACGCGACGCGACTCGGGTTTTGAACGACGCTGAAAACGCAAGCTGGAAAGGAACAAGATGGCAGATCAACTCGCCAACGAAATAATCGCAATGATCAAGAAGCGCGCCGCGTCGGAGGGCGGCATAGCGCCTGCCACGGGCGGCGAAATAACGGCTGCCACGGGACTGACTTCGCTCGGTATCGATTCACTGGGATTGGCGGACGTTCTCTGGGACCTGGAGCAGGCCTACGGCATCGAGATCGAGATGAATACGGCCGAGGCATGGTCGGATCTCCAGAATGTTGGGGGCATGGTGGAAGCCGTGCGCAGCTTGCTCCCTACGGGGGTGTGAATGGACAGGCGCGTCGTGATTACTGGGATTGGCGGGATTTGCGGGCTTGGAACCAACGCCGCCGCCATTTGGACAGAGATGCGAGAAGGCCGCTCCGCCATCGGCCCAATCGTCAACTCCGAGTTCCATGAATTGAGGGTCAGGATCGGTGCCGAGATCAAGGCCCTGCCGGAGCATGACATCGATAGCAAGCAACTCATCTCCATGGACCGCTTCAGCCTGCTCGCTGTGCTTGCGGCGCGCGAAGCCATGCGTCAGGCCGGACTTTCCTCCAAAGAGGGAAATAGCTATCGCTTCGGTGCGACGGTGGGCGTGGGCGGCTGCGGGTGGGATGCGATCGAGCAAACCTACCGCGCCATCCTTCTGGGCGGTAAGCGTGCCGCTCTCTTGACTGTACCCAAGGCAATGCCGGGTGCCGCTGCCGGCCAGGTCAGCATGAGTCTCGGCCTGCGCGGGCCGGTCTTCGGCGTCACGTCCGCCTGTTCCTCGGCAAACCATGCGATTGCCTGCGCGGTGGACCAGATCAGGCTCGGCCGGGCCGACGTGATGCTTGCCGGCGGCAGCGAAGCGCCGCTCATATGGGGTGTGCTGAAGGCATGGGAAGCGATCCGCGTGCTTTCGCCCGATACTTGCCGGCCATTCTCGGCCGATCGCCAGGGCCTGTCGCTTGGTGAAGGCGCCGGCATGGCGGTGCTGGAAAGCTACGAGCATGCCTTGGCTCGGGGCGCCACCATCCTTGCCGAAATTGCCGGTGTCGGCCTTTCCGCCGATGCGTCCGGCATCGTCGCGCCGACTGTCGAGGGGCCGGAGGCAGCAATGCGGGCCTGCCTTGCCGATGCCAGGCTGGACGCCGAGGATGTCGACTATCTCAACGCGCACGGCACCGGCACCAAGGCCAACGACCAGATCGAGACGGCGGCGATCAAGCGCGTCTTCGGTCAGCACGCCTTCTCAATGTCCATTTCTTCTACCAAGTCCATGCACGCGCATTGCCTCGGCGCGTCCGGCGCGCTCGAGTTGATCGCCTGCGTGATGGCTATCCGCGAGAGCGTCGTCCCGCCGACTGCCAATTATCGTGAGCTGGACCCCGATTGCGATCTCGACGTCACGCCCAATGTGGCACGCGAGCGCAAGGTGCGCGTGGCACTGAGCAACTCCTTCGCCTTTGGCGGCACGAACGCGGTTCTGGCGTTCAGGCAGGTGTAGAAGCCATGAAAGATGCTTCCGGCAACATTATCTCTCGCATCCAGATGCTTGCCGGATAACCTTGTGAAGGGCGGGTCATTGACCGCCTCGGCGAATGCGGGAAGTGGCAGCGGAAGATCGAGGATCCGGGGGTATCGTCTTTGCGGAATTCTTAACTGTTGAACCGGCTTGGACGTACCGCCGCCCCGTAAAAGGTAAGCGAGGCCATGCGGGCTCGGCTTGAGGGTCTGAAGCTGTACACGACAATGTCTGGAAGCCGCAGGGTCGGCTCTGCGCCCGTTATAGTCGCCTGAGTGCTGCCGGCCCGGCCGCGCCGCGGGCGCCGTCAATGAGCTCCTTGAACATGCGGACCTTGCCTCTCTTGGCCGACGCTTCCAGGCGTGCTGTCGTGCTGGCCTCCAGATCCGCCACATGCTTGCGCAGGGTCGTGGTGGGCGCGAGGCCAAAGATGAAGTCGACGCGC
>NZ_JAMYSB010000056.1:0-2827 GCF_040321695.1 Mesorhizobium sp. M0292 | reverse complement strand
CTCTCTCGCAAGGGCCGATAAGCGATACCGTTGCCCACAACATGGCACGCAATGGTCTGCTGCAAGCAGCGCGTTGCAATGCCGAGGTCGTGCAAGCTCTCGGTCTTGGAAAGCGGATCGCTGCCCGATGGCAAAAGGCCAATGCCAAGTGTCTGGCCGCCAACCGGAAAGCTGGGGACGTGGCAGGTGGGCTGGGTGCCATTTCAAAGTCGCTGCGCGTGCTGCTGCAATCGGCCATTCTTGCCGTCGGTGCGTACCTTGTCGTCAGGGAAGAGGCTACGGCCGGGGTCATGATTGCCAGTTCGATCATGATGGGGCGTGCGCTGGCTCCGGTCGACCTCGCCATTTCAAGCTGGAAACCCTTCCTCATGGCGCGCCAGGGTTGGGCGCGGCTGGAGGACCTCTTGGAAAAGGTTCCTGAAACCGCTCCTGTTATGCTAATGCCTGCACCTGAACGCGAACTGCGCCTCGAAAGCGTGACAATCGTTCCGCCCGGCGAAAGCAAGCCGACGGTGACCGGCCTTGCGTTTGCCATTCAGGCGGGAAGCGCACTCGGGGTCATCGGCCCGTCGGGCTCGGGCAAGTCGACACTCTCGCGCGCCATCGTCGGCGCATGGACGCCGGTCGCCGGGAAGGTTCGCATCGACAGCGCAAGCCTCGATCAATGGGACCGGGAAGCACTAGGCCGTCACATCGGCTATCTGCCACAAGGTGTTGAATTGTTCGATGGCACCATTGCCGAAAACATCGCTCGTTTTGAAGATGATCCTGACCCTGAGGCTATTGTCGCCGCGGCGAAAGCAGCGGGCACGCACGAACTGATCCTCCGATTTGAGCACGGATACGAAACTCCGATTGGTGAGGCCGGATCGGCACTTTCCGCCGGGCAGCGTCAGCTTATCGGTCTTGCCCGGGCCCTTTATCGAGACCCTTTCCTTGTCGTGCTGGATGAACCCAATGCCCATCTCGACGCGGAAGGCGAAGCTGCAGTCGTTAATGCGATCGCCTCCGTGCGCGAGCGCAAGGGCATTGCGGTTGTCGTCGCCCATCGGCCGAGCGCCATCCGCGCCGTCGATTTGGTGTTGGTGATGGAAGGTGGACGGCAGCGATCATTCGGTGCGCGTTCCAAAGTCCTGAAGGCCATCGAGTCTACACAGGATCACGTGGCAGAGCGCGCTGACATGGAGGATCCCGGTGTCCGGCATTCATCAGAACAATGACGTTTCGAGTCCATTCGCCGGCACCTGGTGGCGGGCCTTCTGGCGAGCGTGATCTTTGTGGGAGGAGCCGGAGCCTGGGCGACCTTCACGAATCTCTCCGGTGCGGTTGTAGCGTCCGGACACTTTGTCGTCGTTTCCTAGTGAGAAGATACAGCACCCGACTAGCGGGGTGGTCGGAGAAATCCTGGTGAACCCGGCATTTCGTACTACCTGGTGCGCCTGTCGGTTCCGATCTCGGCTCGCGCGAACGCGCTCCCTAACGTTCCATTGCTCGCAATGGGCAGTGCCGGCGCGACTCGGCAACACAGCCCCATGCCCGTTCTTCCGAGGGCGGCCCAACCAGGACGACCGGTTGCCAAGTTTTCCTGGACCGTTCTTTGAGTGTGAATGTTCGGGCCGATTGCCTGGGGCGTGTCCCCGCCGCCTGCGAGCCCGCAACTGCTCAGCAGAAGGGCGAAGTGAACGAGAATGCATCCATTTCGTAAATGTATGCCTATCCAAGCAATCGATTTCTCCAATTGTCCGATGACGAATATGAACGACTCAGGCAGGGGCATCATTAGGAGTATTTTCAATGGCAAAGATTATCGAAGGTGGCCCGGGTTCCGAAACACTCCTCGGCACCGAGGGTGTTGACTGGATCGAGGGTTACCAGGGCGGTGACTGGCTTGACGGTCGTGGCGGCAACGACGAGATCTCGGGTGGCGCGGGCAGTGACCGAGCCATCGGCGGCGAGGGTAACGACCGCATCTTCGGCGGAGATGGCTGGGACGATCTCTCCGGCGACAACGGCCGCTTCAACGCGCGCGTCTCCGGTGAGGACAATGACAGGCTCAGCGGCGGACCCGGCCAGGATGTCCTCTACGTGGGTGACGGCCAGGACACGTTGACCGGGGGCAGCGACAGTGACACGTTCGTGTTCCAGTTCCACAATCCGGTGCCTGGGGTTGTCGGGTCGACGTCGGACATTACCACTATCACCGATTTCAACCCGGCGGAGGACAAGTTCGCCTTCGATGCGGTAGGCCTCTACAACGACGGTTTTGGCGCGAACTTCGTCAACAACGCCAGCATACAGTCCGGCTACCCGGTGAGCAGCTTCTACAGCGGTGCGGCGTCGGGTGCGAACGGCGAACACGTCGTGGTGATCACTGGTGAATCTTTCAACTCTGCTAATGAGGCGGCGAGTGCGATCTCCGGCGAGCACGCCGGCGACATCATTGTCTACCAAAGCAGCTACACTGACAGAGTTGCAACTCTGGCCTATGTCACCGCCGACGGCAGCGCGCACGAGTTCGCCCACCTGGGCGGTGTAGTCACCGTGGCCGACCTAGGCCTGACCGCGTCGGACTTCACCTTCGTTTGATCCAGAAAACCCATGCGGAACCGCGCCCGCCCCGCCCCCCCGGGCGGGCGCTTTCCCGTCCTTTTCCGCTACTTGCCATGGGCCGGGGCGCCTGGGAGCAGTCAGCGTGTACAGTGACGAAGCCCTGCGCGTCGCGCTGGTCGTGGACCGAAATCTCCTGAAGGTGTGGAGGCGGAAGCCTGTTCAGGCCCTTGCGGCCGACCACGATGAATCCCTTCCAAACCTTCAGCCGGACGGTGTT
>NZ_JAMYSB010000055.1:0-3247 GCF_040321695.1 Mesorhizobium sp. M0292 | reverse complement strand
GGGGTTCTCTCGCAACAAAAACCCCCCCAACCCCTACCCCCCCCCCCCCGCTCCTCCCCCCCTCGACACCTCTCCCCCGATCGACGGGGGAGAGGAAAGGCGCGAGCCTTGCAGGGGCGCGAACTTATGCGGCCTGGCTCCCTTCCCCTCCCTCCGGAGGGGGGAGAGGTGGCGCCGCGAAGCGGTGACGGAGTGGGGGAAGGCGCTGGTCAAACCCGCAGTTTCGCAAACAGGCACAACCCGGCGAGCAAGAAAACCCCACCCATATTGCCGGTCCATTCTGTTACCGATCTATCCGGTTCGGATAGAATGCCCTGCCCGCGATAGGCTCTACCCGAACAGCTGATCCAGAATCCTGCCCTCCAGCCTGGCAAGCTCGACCGAACCACGCCGGCGCGGCCGCGCCACCGACACGTCGAGATCGAGCGCGATGCGGCCCTCGTCGATCACCACCACCCGGTCGGCGAGCGCAACCGCCTCGGCGACGTCATGCGTGACCAGCACGGCGGTGAATTTTTGCTCCAGCCAGATGCGTTCCAGAAGCTGCTGCATTTCGATGCGGGTCAGCGCATCGAGCGCGCCGAGCGGCTCGTCGAGCGCCAGAATCTTTGGCTGTCCGATCAGTGCACGCGCCAGCGCCACGCGCTGCTTCTGGCCGCCCGAGAGCACCGAGGGCCATTCGTCGGCTCGGTCGGCGAGGCCGACTTCACCCAGGATGGCGAGCGCGCGCCGCCTGGCTTCCGCACCGGTGGCAAGCCCGGTCAGCCCGACCTCGACGTTTTTCACCACGCTGGCCCAGGGCAACAGCCGCGGCTCCTGGAACATGAAGCGGCTCTCTTCGCCAGCGCCGGCCTTGGCTTCCGGCCCGAATGTCAGCGATCCTGCCGTCGGCCGGTCGAGCCCGGCCAGCAGGCGCAAAAGCGTGCTCTTGCCGCAGCCGCTCTTGCCGATGACGGCAACGAACTGCCCGACCGGCACGTCGAGATCGATGCAGTCGAGCACGACCTTGTCGCCAAAGCGCTTTTCCATGCCCTTGAAGGCAAAGGCGCGCTGCCTTTCGACGGCCTCCTCCGGCCGTGACGGTTCCGGCGCGGCGACGAAGGAACGGATGGCGGTCAGGCTGGCGGTTGGCATCGAACCCTCAGGCGTTCTGGAAGGCGGGATGCCAGCCGAGCGACAGCCGCTCGAGCAGGCAGGCGAAGCTGTCGGCAAGCTTGCCGAGCAGCGCATAGATCAGGATCGACAGCACGACCACATCGATCAGCAGGAATTCGCGTGCCTGCATGGCCATGTAGCCGAGGCCGGAACTGGCCGAGATGGTTTCGGCAACGATCAGCGTCAGCCACATGATGCCCAGCGCATAGCGCAGGCCGACGAAGATCGCCGGCAGCGCGCCGGGCAGGATCACCTGAAAAAACAACGCGCGGCGGTCCATGCCGTAGACCCGGCCCATCTCGACCAGATGCGGGTCGACGCTCTGGATGCCGAGCAGCGTGTTGACGTAGATCGGGAAGAACACGCCGAGCGCCACCAGGAACAGTTTTGCTTCCTCGTCGATGCCGAACCACAGGATGACCAGCGGGATCAGCGCCAGATGCGGGATGTTGCGGATCATCTGCAGCGTCGTGTCGGTCAGGCCGCGGCTGAGCGCCGACAGCCCGTTGGCAAGGCCGAGTGCAAAGCCGATCGAGCCGCCGATGGCAAAGCCGGCCAGCGCGCGCAGCGTGCTGACGCCGATGTTCTGTATCAGCTCGCCCGACAGCGTCAGCCGCCAGAAGGCCTCGGCCACCGCGCTCGGCGCCGGCAGCACATTGGCGGGCATCACGCCGGCGCGGCTGGCGGCTTCCCAGCCAATTATGACCAACGCCGGCAGCAGCCAGCCGATGCCGTTCTGTTTGACCCGTTGAGCCAGGCTCATGACGACGCCTGAAGGCGGTTGGCGCCGTGAAACCCGACGGCGAATTCATTGGCGATGTGCTCATGCGCCCGTGCCCGCCTGGTGCCCAGGCCGAGACGCGGGAACAGAAGCTCGGCGACGCGGTAGGCTTCCTCGAGATGCGGGTAGCCGGAGCCGATGATGGTGTCGATGCCGATCGCCTGATACTCGCGGATGCGCTCGACGATCTGCTCGGGCGAGCCGACCAAAGCTGTGCCGGCGCCGCCGCGCACCAGGCCGACGCCGGCCCACAGATTGGGCGAAACCACCAGCCTGTCGCGGCGGCCGCCATGCAGTTCGGCCATGCGCCGCTGTCCCACAGAGTCCATCTCCCTGGTGAAGCGGGCCTGGGCATTTTCGATCTGGGCATCGGTGACGTGGCTGATCAGCCGGTCGGCGGCGCGCCAGGCCTCTTCCTCGGTCTCGCGCACGATGAAATGCAGCCTGATGCCGAAACGCAGTTTGCGGCCGCGCCGTTCGGCTTTCTTGCGCGCAGCACTGAGCTTCTCGGCCACCTGTGCCGGCGGTTCGCCCCAGGTCAGGTACATGTCTACCAGATCGGCGGCGAGCTCCTGGCCCGCATCCGACGAGCCGCCGAAATAGAGCGGCGGCCGCTCCTGGCTCGGCAACAGGTCGAGGCGGCCATTGTCGACGCGGTAATATTTGCCGTTGAAATTGACGCTTTGGCCCGACACCAGCGCGCGCCAGATGGTTAGGAACTCCTGCGCCTGGGCATAGCGCTCGTCATGCGGCAGGAAGACACCGTCGCCGGCAAGCTCGGTCGGTTGCCGCCGACCACGACGTTGAGCAGCAGGCGGCCATTGCTCAGCCGGTCGAGCGCCGCGGTCTGGCGCGCCGCGAAGGTCGGCAGCGTCACGCCGGGCCGCAGCGCCACCAGGAATTTGAGCTTTTCGGTCAGCGCCGCTAGTCCGGAAGCGGTTATCCAGGAATCCTCGCAATTCTGCCCGGTCGGCAAAAGCACGCCGGGAAAGCCGAGCCGGTCGACGGCCTGTGCGATCTCCTTGAAGTAAGCGAACTCCGGCGGCCGCTGCAGCTGTTCGGAGCCGAGATAGGAGCCGTCGCCATGCGTCGGGATGAACCAGAAGAAATCGAGCGGGCCGGCTTGCGGGCTTGATGAAGCGGTCATGGCGAAATCCCTGAAGCTTGAAACGGCAAAGGCGCCCGGGGGTTTTCGCCCCGCGCCCCCCGGGTTAGTTGAATTTCCCCGTTGGGGCCCCACGGGGGGGGGGATGCGCCCCGCGGTGGGGGTAAGGATGTGCGTGTTGAAGCGATCGGCTTTCGCCGGGTGGC
>NZ_JAMYSB010000054.1:0-4089 GCF_040321695.1 Mesorhizobium sp. M0292 | reverse complement strand
GGCTCGCCCGCTCGGCGGCCGATGCGACGGAGTATTTCCAGATCCCGACCGGACGTGTGGTCGAGATCGGCACGCAGGTGGCGATTTAGGGCATGCCGCGGTTGAGAAGAATCGGTGCTGTCACATTGAATGAGCGTTAAGGAAATTCAGGTAGCAGCGCGCCCGGCACTGTAAGTTTCAGCGGCTTGATGCAGCGATAGCTGGCCGGGACGGCTGTCACGCTGTGGCGACACACGCGATTTTGTTCAGATTTGCATGGGAGCGTTACGCAGGTCTCGATGTTGAGCCGATGACAGCGCATTGCAGGGAAAGTGAGCAGGTCGGCAATCGGATCATGGATGGAAACGAACCGCTGAAGCTGGCGTGCCGACTTGAAGCGTTTCATGATCCTTTGGCGTCGTCGGGTCGGCTGGTGCGAATTTTCCGCTCGATTATTCAGGCCTGTGTGCGACCGGTGTTCGACGCCGGGCATGAGGTCGCGCATGGCGGCATCATAGGATCGGAGCTTGTCGGTGATCATGATCCGTGGTGTCCGCCCTTGAGCTTTCAGCAACTTGCGCATCAGACGCTTTGCCGCCTTGGCATTTCGGCGGCTTTGTACCAGCACTTCGAGGACGAAGCCGTCCTGATCGACGGCACGCCAGAGCCACTGCTTCTTGCACTGATAGCCACGACACATTCGTCGAGATGCCATTTGTCGCCCAGGCAGCCGGCTGATATTGATCTCCTGGGCGAAATGCCGTCCGAATTTCTCCGCGCAGCTTCGAACGGTCTGATGCGTGACGATGATGCCGCGGGCCGCCAGCATGTCCTCAACCATGCGCAGGCTGAGCGGAAAGCGAAAGTAGAGCCATACCGCGTGCGCAATGATCTCGGGGGAAAGCGGTGGCGACCATAGAGCGGACCACGAGCAACTTCTGACATGGCCCAATGTAAGCACATCTTCATAAGCTGTCGGTTGACTTTACGGTGCCGCGCCAAGCGAGCAGCATCCGGCCGGCGGGGCCGACCCCGTCTCCCGGCCGTGAGCAGAACGGCATCACGCAGGGGCCGCTTCATCCTCGACGCGGCCAGCCTGCTTTGCCGTTACCGCCGCCGCCGAAAGCGCCAGGCGTTGCCGCCAGGCGCCGGTCCGCCGGCAGCGGTTCGTCTCCACCGATGATCCGATTGCCAACCAATTCCACTTTCCCCCATACCTGCGTAACGCCGCTATGCAAATCTGGACAAAATCGCGTATGTCGCCGCAGCATGACAGCCGTCCCGACCAGCTATCGCTGCATCAAGACGCTGATATCTTTACAGTGCCCGCACGCCTCTCGCGCGCCAACGGCCAGTCGGTGTCGCGAATTGAGGCGCGCTGAAGCCGTCCGGCTCAGCCGATCATGGCGCTTCGGTTGCCGGGTTCGAGGTCGTGGCCTCTGCCGCTGCGCGATTCTAGCAATTGCGCCTTGGAGAGCTCTGCTTCAGCCTCGGCGAGGCATGGCTCGGCTGCGGTTCTCTGCCGCAGAAGGTCCGATTGCGAATTCTTGACGTTGTCACGACGTAGGCGAGCGGCCTTGGCGAACGTCGGATAAGCGAAATGATTGACATCGGAGATGCCGCCCTTCGTTTCCTCGGCGTTTATCTGGAAGTCCAGTTCTCGCGCCATGCGTTCGAAATCGGCAATCATGATGTCTAGCTGGTGCAACTGTCGCCGCTTCTCATTCACCTGAAATTGCTTCAGTCGGACCAGATTACCTCGTGGCTTCATGACTCGGTACTCCGGTACCCATTTCGTCCAATCAAACCGCTCTCTCCCCTTGACGTTAGGCCTACAGCGACTCTCACGTTTTCTGCTGCGAGCGGAACCATATTTTCCAAAATCCTTGGCCGATGGCTATGAGTTCAATGCATCGACAAGCATGCGAGCGGGGGACTTAAGGGGCGGTAAAAAAAGGCGGAATAGGGCGATTTTCACAATGTCTGCATATGAACGCGTTGAGACCTGCGGCGGGCTTGACACACAAAGCAATCGTCAAGATTTGCGACATGGACGCCGGGGGGCATGAATACGCCCGCCGTCAGCTACACGCCCCCCGATTTCCGCCGCCTATTATCGCCCACGCGCTCTGGCTTTATTTCCGGTTTCCGCTGAGCCTGCGCCTGGTTGAGGAAATGCTGCTGGAACGCGGCATCGTGGTTTCGTATGAGACAAGTCGCCGGTGGGGCATCTAAGTTCGGGCTGGACTGCGCTCGCTGCTTGCGCCGCAAGCCGCCGTGCCGGAATGATGTCTGGTACCTGAACGAAGTGGTCGTCACCATCGCCCGGCAAAAAGCTTTGGTTGTGGCGCGCCGTCGACCAGGATGGATATGTGCTGGACGAAATCGTGCAAAACCGCCGCAACACCAAGGCCGCCAAGCGCTTGCTGACGCGGCCGTTGAAGAAGCAGGGGCTCGCGCCGAAGCGCATGATCACCGACTAGCTGCGCTCGTATGGAGCGGCAAAGCGACAGGTGATGCCGGACGTCAAGCACCGGTCGCACAAGGGGTTGAACAACGGAGCGGAGAATTCCCATGTGCCGCCGCGAAAACGGGAGCGGATGATGCAGAGGTCCGATCGCCGGGAGGCCTGCAACGCTTCGTCTCGACCTTGTCAGCCCTCCGCAACCTCTTCGTCCCGCCCCAAACGTTCTGCTCTCGCCATACATGTTCATCGCCTCAGCGCGATGGCGCTGGTGATATCACGACGCGTTTGTACCGCTCGACCTACGCCACAGGTGCCGACGCTGTGACGAGCTTCGTCGGTCGCGTGTCGAGTGACGGCACCGGGGACAATTATCGTCGACCGCAGTCCATTGCCCAGACCAAGGCGCTTCTCGGCGTCGGCACGATGGCAAATCGCAGCGTCACGATCTCGGCCGCTGCCCCTTCTGGCGGCGTGGACGGTGATTTCTGGGTGCAGCCGTAATGGCCCTTTACGTCAAAGCCTCCGGGGTCTGGGGGGCGGCTAGCGCCGTATGGGTGAAAATCTCAAGCCTCTGGACCAAGGCTCGACAGGTCTATGTGCGCAGCTCGGGCGTCTGGGAGAAAATGTTCCCGATAGATCTGGTCTTCAATGGCACTCACGAAGACTCGACTGCCACGACCGTTTACACCCACACCAGCATTCCGCTTCTTGTCGCGCCACACGCTAATCGTCGTGTCATCGTGACAACTGACACCGAAAGTGCAGTGACCGTCAACAGTATGACGATTGGGGGTGTGGCTGCCACCCTTCTCGCTCAGGTGGAAAGCATCTTCAATTCTGGTGTGGTCTATCTGTCAGTGTGGTCGGCCCTCGTGCCAACCGGTACGACGGCAACGATCGTGACCACGTATAGTGAGAGCGTGTTCCGTGACTACATGTCGGTCTATACGACCACCAATTGGGATGGTGTGGTGGGCACTGTTGCCTCTGACAACAATTCAACGGGTGGCCTGACAACGACCGTCAGCATTGGTGCCCTGGGCGCAGCGATCGCAATTGCGGGCAACGCCACCAAAGGGGCATCGGCACTGCGACATGGACCGGGCTGACCCAACAGTTCTCAAACACACCAGTCACGAATAGAAACCACAGCGGAGCAATGGCAATAGCTACCGCCGCCCAAGCTGCCCTCACCGTAACCTGTGCCTACAGCACTACTCCAGCACTTGTCGCACTGCTGGTGGTTCCGCGGTGCGCAACTCCTGACTGGCGACGGCGTCGGCGACATGCCTTACGGACTCGTATTGCCAGAGCTTGTAATCGTCGACAAACCAGCCAAGTCGGCTCTCGATCGCCGTAGCAAGCTCGTTATAGTCGAGGCTGTCGAGGCCGAGATCCCGCATTCTGGTTGTCATCGACACCTCTACTTTTTCGGCAACTAGAGCGTTGAGGGTTTTGAGAACCAGTTGTTCAATTTCAAGTAATGTCATCACTAATACAGCCTTTTGCTTGCAGATTCAGGTAATGCAACCCTGATCGGGGCGCAACCCCCAAAACCAGGTGTGCCGTTGAAACATGTTCTTGTCATTGACGATGATGCCGCAATGCGGCGCCTCATCGCCGAGTATCTCACGATGCATGCC
>NZ_JAMYSB010000053.1:2500-6228 GCF_040321695.1 Mesorhizobium sp. M0292 | reverse complement strand
GCTCTTGCCTGCTCCGGATCTGAAGCAAGCGTTTGCTTGCTTATCTGGACGTAAGCCTGGGCCTATGAACAGGATGGCTTACAGATAGGTATATGGCTGACCAAATGAAAGGGCCGCTTGCGCGGCCCGTGATCCCTTGGCGGGCCTTTTCGTAGAGAGAAGATTCAGTTTCATCCGGTTTGCGGATGAGAGTTCAACGTGCGTTTTGCAGACCTGGCAGCGACCTACTCTCCCGCGTCTTGAGACGAAGTACCATCAGCGCTGGAGCGTTTCACGGCCGAGTTCGGAATGGGATCGGGTGCAGCCGCTCCGCCATAACCACCAGGTCGGCAAAACGCACGTTATATCGAGAAGCTGTTTTTTCGTGCCAAGGCGACGTTTGTGTCTAGCTAACGGACAAAGTCCGCAAGCGCGACTGCGCGTCGCCGGTTTTCCGGCGCCCTCGCGGAGCATAGGCCCTGTTAAGGGCCGCTCATGCGTGAGCGCTGGTCAGATCATCGTGTTCACGATGAGCATAAGGAATGAGAACGATCAAGCCGATCGAACTATTAGTACCGGTAAGCTTCAAGCGTTGCCGCTCTTCCACACCCGGCCTATCAACGTGGTCGTCTTCCACGGTTCTCAGGGAATACTCGTTTTAAGGTGGGTTTCCCGCTTAGATGCCTTCAGCGGTTATCCCGTCCGGATATAGCTACCCTGCTATGCGGCTGGCGCCACAACAGGTCCACCAGAGATCCGTCCATCCCGGTCCTCTCGTACTAGGGACAGATCCTTTCAATATTCCTACACCCACGGCAGATAGGGACCGAACTGTCTCACGACGTTCTGAACCCAACTCACGTACCGCTTTAAATGGCGAACAGCCATACCCTTGGGACCTGCTCCAGCCCCAGGATGCGATGAGTCGACATCGAGGTGCCAAACAACCCCGTCGATATGGACTCTTGGGGGTCATCAGCCTGTTATCCCCGGCGTACCTTTTATCCGTTGAGCGATGGCCCTTCCACGCGGGACCACCGGATCACTATGACCGACTTTCGTCTCTGCTCGACTTGTCAGTCTCGCAGTCAGGCAGGCTTATGCCATTGCACTCAGCGAACGATTTCCGACCGTTCTGAGCCCACCATCGCGCGCCTCCGTTACTCTTTAGGAGGCGACCGCCCCAGTCAAACTACCCACCATACATTGTCCCGGACCCGGATAACGGGCCGCGGTTAGACATCCATAGTAATAAGGGTGGTATTTCAAGGGTGGCTCCACCTGAGCTGGCGCCCAGGTTTCAAAGCCTACCACCTATCCTACACATGCCACTACGAATGCCAATGTAAAGCTATAGTAAAGGTGCACGGGGTCTTTCCGTCTAACCGCAGGAACCCCGCATCTTCACGGGGAATTCAATTTCACTGAGTCTATGCTGGAGACAGCGGGGAAGTCGTTACGCCATTCGTGCAGGTCGGAACTTACCCGACAAGGAATTTCGCTACCTTAGGACCGTTATAGTTACGGCCGCCGTTTACTGGGGCTTCGATTCAGAGCTTGCACCCCTCCTCTTAACCTTCCAGCACCGGGCAGGCGTCAGACCCTATACGTCGTCTTGCGACTTCGCAGAGCCCTGTGTTTTTGATAAACAGTCGCTACCCCCTGGTCTGTGCCACCCTCCTCTACTTGCGTAGAAAAGGGTCACGCTTCTTCCGAAGTTACGCGTGCAATTTGCCGAGTTCCTTCAGCATAGTTCTCTCAAGCGCCTTGGTATACTCTACCTGACCACCAGTGTCGGTTTCGGGTACGGTTTATAAGGAGGAGCTATTTCCTGGAACCGCTCCGCTGCCCGTTCAATCCGATAAGATTGGACAACTTGTGCGATCCGTCACTACCTCCAAGCCCACGAATATTAACGTGGTTCCCATCGACTACGCGTTTCCGCCTCGTCTTAGGGGCCGGCTAACCCTGCTCAGATTAGCTTTAAGCAGGAACCCTTGGTCTTTCGGCGGGGGAGTCTCTCACTCCCCTTACGTTACTCATGTCAGCATTCGCACTTCTGATACCTCCACCACCCCTCACGGGTATGGCTTCGTCAGCTTACAGAACGCTCCGCTACCGCTTGGCCCTTGCGGACCAAACCCTAAGCTTCGGTGTATGGCTTTAGCCCCGTTACATTTTCGGCGCAAAGACCCTTATTTAGACCAGTGAGCTGTTACGCTTTCTTTAAATGATGGCTGCTTCTAAGCCAACATCCTGGTTGTTTTGGGATCCTCACATCCTTTCCCACTTAGCCATAACTTGGGGACCTTAGCTGTAGGTCAGGGTTGTTTCCCTTTTCACGACGGACGTTAGCACCCGCCGTGTGTCTGCCGACTAGTACTCCCAGGTATTCGGAGTTTGGTTAGGTTTGGTAATCCGGTGAGGACCCCTAGCCCATCCAGTGCTCTACCCCCTGGGGTATTCGGTCGACGCTCTACCTAAATAGATTTCGCGGAGAACCAGCTATTTCCGAGTTTGATTGGCCTTTCACCCCTAGCCACAAGTCATCCCGAACTATTGCAACAGTTATGGGTTCGGTCCTCCAGTAAGTGTTACCTTACCTTCAACCTGCTCATGGCTAGATCACTCGGTTTCGGGTCTAATGCGACGAACTGAACGCCCTGTTCAGACTCGCTTTCGCTGCGCCTACACCTAGCGGTTTAAGCTTGCTCGTCACACTAAGTCGCTGACCCATTATACAAAAGGTACGTGGTGACCCTTGCGGGCTCCCACTGTTTGTAGGCAATCGGTTTCAGGTACTCTTTCACTCCCCTTGTCGGGGTGCTTTTCACCTTTCCCTCACGGTACTAGTTCGCTATCGGTCATGCACGAGTACTTAGGCTTGGAAGGTGGTCCTCCCAATTTCAGACAGGATTTCACGTGTCCCGCCTTACTCGAGGACGATTGATCGCATTACGCGTACGGGGCTGTCACCCACTATGGCCCTACTTTCCAGAAGGTTCCGCTTGTCTCTCAATCGCCACTGGCCTGGTCCGGGTTCGCTCGCCACTACTTCCGGAGTCTCGGTTGATGTCCTTTCCTACGGGTACTTAGATGTTTCAGTTCCCCGCGTTCGCCACTTTATCCCTATGTATTCAGGATAAGTTACCTATTATCGATACTTGGAAACCACAGTAGCAGATCGCTCTGCTACTCTGATTTTCCAAGTACCTTAGGTGGGTTTCCCCATTCGGAAATCTACGGATCAAAGGGTATTCGCACCTCCCCGTAGCTTATCGCAGCGTATCACGTCCTTCATCGCCTGTGCATGCCAAGGCATCCACCAATTGCCCTTAAGACACTTGATCGTTCTCATTGCCAATGCCCATCCGCGCAATCCGAAGGATTGTCGCTTCAGCCTCTCCCTTGCGGGGTTGGCGTCCGCGCAATTCCAAAGGAATTGTCGCCTGAACCGGATCCTGTGCGGGATCCACATTCGATGTCATTGGCACAAAAAGACCAGCTTCTCGAGATCGGTTCGAGGGTGCGGTTAGGCAAACCCATCATATGCGGGAGATTGAGCGTCTCCCGCGACAAATCACGAACCTTTCGGCTCATGAAGTTCGAACAAATCTTCTCTTTACGATGTCAAAACAGAACAAGCGGCAAGCCAAGAAGCTCACCACAAACCTTTATACGAATGACTTTTTTCACCACCCTCACTCGACACACTTCAAGGCGACGATCCTGCGGATCGCGCGACACGA
>NZ_JAMYSB010000052.1:0-6419 GCF_040321695.1 Mesorhizobium sp. M0292 | reverse complement strand
ACAAGCATCTCAAATCCACCAACATGCTGGAGCGGCTCAACGAGGAAATCCGCCGGCGCACCTATGTCGTGCGCATCTTCCCCAACACCGAAAGCTGCCTGCGCCTGGTCAGGGCCTTGGCCGTCGAGACCAAATGAAAACTGGATGGAGGCCAACCGATACATCAACATGGACGACCTGCGCGAGCACAAGAAGCTCACTCTGCGCCAAGCCGCATGACCAGCATATGGCCGCCCCATTTTGCAGGACTTGACGCACACAACCCGCTTTGCTCTCTCTACAAAGGCATCGGAGTTGCCGAGCCGCAACCGCCTTACATGCCACTGAAAGCGCCAGCCCGATGCTGACTCGCGCCATGTGAATTAAGAAGGGAGATCGAGCCGGCTTCGAGTGAGCCCAGGCTAAGATCTAAGCTCACCCACGTGCATGATCAGCTTACGACGGGCAGTCACGGCGTGGATGTGCCCGCGGTCAGGAGGCGTATCCAAGTAAACCCGCTGGGTAGATTGCAGTTCGGGATCCGAGGCACGCCCGCTGCCCGTAGCGATTTGAGGACAGCATTGTACACGATCCAACGCAATGACCGGCCGTCCGGCCTCTCGTGCAATTTAAATTGAAACGTCTGTCTTGCCGCTGCAGGTCGGCCCGTAAATCAAATGGATTAGCATGTGTTTACCGCTTAGAAGCCCTTGTTTTCGAACTAACTGCCGACAACAAACTGGATAGGCTGTTCTCGTGGTTCGGTCCAGTTCACCAACGCCTATGTCGACATTTTAGGGCGCTTCACTACTAACGGGCACCGCACGATGGCAGCTCGTTCTCTCCGGCAAAGATACTCCCTGTGTTAGCTTCCGTGTTGTGTGCTTGCCCTCACCTGCGGGATACGGAAGGCCATCCCTAAAAGCATCGAATGCGGCAGCGACAGCGCGAATCCCAAAGCGATGCTCCCGCCGTACGCGGACAAAACCGTTTTCGAAGTCCACTATTCCGACCTTGGCCAGCATCGCCAAACGCTCATCTGAACCGCGAAGACGGATCAAATCAGATCCGTGGGCGACACAGATTGCCGGCACGTCAGCCTCGAAATCGCACATTAATCGCTCGATGATTGCGGCTCGCAGGCGGTCGTCGTCTGTGAGGCGATGGCCCTTCGATGTCGCCAGTCGGCCAGCTGCGATGTGCCGGATGTAGAAATCCCGTGTAACTTCGTTTTGAACGTACCCCTGGCCAAAGCGGCCGATAGCCGACGCGCCGAAACCGATCAGGGTTCTGCAGGTATCGGCAGAGTAGCCCAACGAGTTACGTCGCAGGCGACCTGTTTCCTGTGCCAGCACGAGCTCGTCGTGCGGCAAGGCGAAATGGTCGAGCCCGATCTCTCGGTAGCCGGCGGCAACCAGCGTCACGGCGGCAGCCGCATGCTGTTCAGCGCGGGCAGCGCTGTGGGGAAGAAATTCCGCCTCGATGAGGCGCTGGTTCTTTATTTGGGATGGGATATGCGAGTAGCCGAACAAGGCAAGCCGGTCGGGGCGCATGGCGACCGCCGCCCTCGCCGTCTCGACGCACGACTCCACCGTTTGACGCGGCAGGCCGTAGATGAGGTCGAAGTTGATCCGGTTTACTCCATGCCGGCGCAGCATTTCCACGGCAGCCGACGTCTGGGCCTCGCTCTGGATTCGGTTGATCGCTTTTTGAACAATGGGATCGAAGCTCTGTACGCCCAGGCTCGCGCGGTTCACGCCGGCCGCTCCCAAGCCTTCCGCCATCTCGGGCGTGAGCGTGCGTGGATCGATCTCGATGGCGACCGTAGCTGTTTTCGAGATGGCGAAGCGGCATCGCAGGAACTCCATCAGAGCGAGGAACTCGGCTGGTCCGATGAGAGACGGCGTTCCGCCGCCGAAATGTATGTCGCTCACGGGCAGCGTCTTCGGCACTCGCTCACAAACCAGACGGATCTCGTCACGCAGCGCCGCCAGATAGTTGAGGATGGGCGCATCATGGCGGGTGATGGTGGTTGGGAAGCCGCAATACCAGCAGGCTGATCGGCAGAACGGAACGTGCAGATAGAGTGACACCGGATCCTCAGCCGGCAGGTTCCTGAGCCATGCCTCATAAGCCTCGGCGCCGACCGCCCCGGAGAACTCCGACACAGCCGGATAGATAGTGTACCAAGGCAGCCGGGCCTCTCGAAATTTCGTGGTCTGCAAAGGCACAATCCCATACTGATAACAACCAACCCTACCCACCGCGCCCGCCTGGGTCCTTGCGCTATGTCAGTCCGTTCCGTTGGGCTCGAATCTAGATCTTTTTTAGCAATGGGCCACAGGCGCCGCTGCCCATCACTTCGCGCTACGGCACCCTGAACGACGTTTACGAGGCCCCGGACGCCGATGACTGGGAATCGACCAACTACGCCAATCTCGTCGGCTCGCCGGATGCGTCGACGCTGCGAGCGTCCGGCCGGCTCCGGGCCCTCAAGCGGCTCTTCGCGCCGACGCCGGGGGGCAAGGACCTCCTTGACCAGGGCGCCAGCGTCGATTTGGTGTTGCCGGTGGCAAGCGTGACGGATCCGCTCTTCAATCGGATCCTGGGGGGACTGGCGCCCCTCAAAACCGGTGGCGCGGAACGAGCCCCGATCTGCATCTTGAAAGGCGCGTTTACCAGCCGATGGAGCGCCTCGACCGATCGCGTGCTCGACCGCTTTGAAGTCGCCTACACGCCCTCCCCGTATAATGCACCTGCAAACCGGCCCGTGCTCGCACAGCTGAGTGACTTCAACCAGCTGAAGCTTGCGCCGGCGAGCGACGATCCCGAAGTCATCGCCCGCGCGCCCAAACTGAGCCGTTCCGGACGTGTCGTGACCTTCCTCACTTATCCCGATGCGGCGGTGCCGATGCCTTCCGCGGGCCACCTGCCCGCCACGGCGCCTTGGCTGGTCGCAGCGCCTCCTCCGAGCGGGCGGTTCTTTGGCTATTTCCTGTCGCATTCTTCACACAGGACGCCCGCGGCGAGGAGCGCGACGCCGAGACGGAGCGGCTGGCGAGCGAAACGCTGCGCTTCATGAATTACCTGACCCCGCAATTGGCTTGGACGCTCGACGGATACCTGCAACATCAATACACGCAGCGCTACCCGTTGACGGCCCCGACGGTGATGTTGCCGCTTGCAACCGATATCCAAACCCCTGCCACAGCTGCGCTGCGGGACGACCATGGCAGCGAACTGCCGCTGATGGGCTGGCGGTTCTATCTCTCGCCTGCGCACTTCGAACTTGGTTTCTTGCGGCAATACCTCAAGAAGGCTCTGGCGCCGGCTGACAATGGCGAGGCAAGGCCAACCGCGCTCCGCTCCATTTATGAGCCGCTGGCGGACCTGATTCTGGCCGTGGACCGCGGCAGCGCCGAACTGGTGTTGCAGCGCTGGGCCTATGAGGCCGATGCCCGCGCGGGGGCGTGCCGTCGCAGAGCGGCGCCCTCACCGCAAACGTGGCAAAGGTTGGAACACACAAGCGCGCGCTAAAAGCGTCTGATTCACCTAATGAATTCAAGATCCTTCGGGACTTGCTGCGCCAGCCGCTCGACAAGTTCCAAGCCGCCGTCAAGGTCTTCGCCTCTGGCGTGAAAGACGACTGGCTGACGATCACGATACCGTGCCCGGCTGGATGGAGCGGACTGGGCTCCGCAAGCCCTGTCACTGACGGCAGCGACGTGCTGCGCCTCGGCCTTCGCCTGGAGCCCCCGAGCGATGCGGTGGTGCCGGCGGGCATTGCCGACCCAATGCGGCCGCAGGCCACGCCTGGATTTGGCCTTGCAGTCGACAAGAACGAGGTCGCCATCTAACCGGAACTGCAAGGCGACACCTTTGCCGATCTGCATGACGGGGCGGCCACAGAGCTGGGCAAATATGTCTCGGCCAGCATGAAGACCTCACTGCGCGAACGCCTCGACTGGCTGCGTGCGATCCGGGCCGCGCCCGCGCTGCGCTCGCCGCTCCGACTCGCCCGCCGACGCCTTTGGCCTGCGCAACACCGTGCGGGCTCTCCTGCCCGACGTGGCCGCACGCATGGCCGCGCTGGTGACCTATGTGCACAATGACGACCCAGCTTCGGGTACCGACGCGCTGTTCGAACACGTCAAGGACCTTTCGGCAGAGCTGGCCGGCCATCTTTCGATGACGCTGAAGAGCCTGCTCATCATACCCCGGGGCTCTTCGCCACGACCAAGGGCTTCGGAGTGGCGATCTTCGAACCCGATTCCTGTACCCAACGGCTCTACTCCTTGCAATTGCGTAAGCAGATCCATCCCGCACCCGCGCCAGGCGAGACCGCTAGCGACCCGTCGCGCTTTGATGTCGACCGTTTCCTCTTTCCTCTGTTCCACAACGCTGTGGCGGGGCGTTACGTTGTCGATATACTCGACGACGCCCGATATGATGACGAGTTCGAGATCGATGGGAGCGTTTTTGACCCGCCGCGGCCGCTGTGGACACGCGGCGGACCTGGCGTTGTGCTTGGGTCGGGCGGCGCGAAACTGCGCCAGCGCGGCGATGCCCAAGCGCGCAGCGGCGAGGACGTCATCGAGCAGCATAATCGCTTCGACGATGGCCTCGCCCCGGCCCGCCAGATCGAAGCCGATGTCGTGCATTGGAACCCGAACTGGACCGAACCGGTCGCCCCGAACACCCGGCGCTTCTACCTGCTGCCCTCGCGACGTCGGCCCGCGACGCCAGTGAAGCAGAAGCCCAGCGCCGACAGCGGACCGCCTCGCGCGCCGCTGCCGGTGAATCTGACAACGCCCATGCGGCCCCTGAACGATCAGCTGGCCGACCTCCTGAAAGGTCGTCTCGATGATAAGAAGATGGTGGCCTTCGGCTCGGGCGGCACAGGGCTAAGAGCGAAGCGCCGCAATCCAACCCTGACAGGGCTGATCCAGCCGACAGCAATGGGCTAGCCGCGCCCGGCTGGTGGCATCTCGAGAGCTATGCCTCCGAGCACTATTTCGTGCTGGAGGGTGACGAGGAGTCCTCGGGCTCCGAAGGCCCATTCCACAATGACCGCATCCGCATCGAGGTCGAGATTGGCGACAGCCCGTTCGTGGACGAGGATGCCGTCGCGCCAAAGACATACGCCGTCGAGGGTGAACTCGGCGACTGTTCGCATACCAGCGTCTGCGGGTCGCAAACCAAGCGGCGTGATCCCGAAGCCCGCCAAGATCTCGCGTGCTAACCTTGAGAAGCAGCTCCGCGACTGGCTGGCCCCAACGACTGCCGACGATGGGCTCCTGGTCCCGGCGCCGCCGGTCGTGGACTCCGGCAAGCGAGCATCGCAGAAGGGTAACAGCACGACTGTCGTGGCCGGCTTCACGCCCCAGCAAATCGGATGCCGCGCAGCGGCTCGAGAATCAATGGCCGCAAGGGATTGGCGCGGTGCTGGCCGCCGAAATCATGGATCTCGATGCCGATCCAAAGCCGCAGGATCGCTTGTGCTGAGGGTGGTTGTGCTGGACGAACCCTGGCGCTACGCGCGCGTGCGGGTCCGGATCGAGCGCAACAAGGCGGACGTCAACGACGACAAGCTGCCCGACATCAACCCGCTGTTCCAGATGATCGGGGAATTCTCCAGCTGGAGCAGTCATGGGCGCGAGCCGATGCTCCTTGATTTGCGCGACAGCGAGGGACTGGGCTTGCCAGCCGAGGCAGTTCAATTGGCTGCGAAGCTGACGCTTGGCGAGTTCCTCAAGAAAGATATGACTACTCCCCTCGACTACGGCGATCAGGTTGGGACAGCGGTTGACGCCCAATTCACCGCATCGGGTTTCGGGCGGCTTCCTCTGTGGAACCCCGATCGTGTTCGACTGGGGCAGTACGCGGTCTCTGGCATGGTGATCCAACTGCGAGCGGACCTTCATCCGCGCTACGCAAGGGCCGAGCTGAACGATCAGATTGAGGAGCGCATCGAGGAGATCCCGCGCGTACATTTGGCGCCCATGCCGTCCGACCCGACTATGCCAAGGCGTGACTTCGCGCCACTTCTCAAGGGCTTCACGCACACTGACGTGCCCTCGGCCATCATGCGGTGCGTATCAATTGGACCAACGCCGCCGGCGAGCTAATGGTGAGTTGCACGTGGCCAGTGCGATTCCAATCATGAAACGCAACGAGAGGCGCAGCCGAGCGATCTTGATTTTTGCTGATGCCATCGCACTAGGGTGCTCGATGCGACTCGAACGCGGCCTCGCCTTCGAAGCGCGGCTGTTCAGCGCCCTGCCCTCCTCGCGGCGCAGCGGGCATTGGTGGCGACGCTGGCGGAGGTATGTGCAGGGCGTGTCGACCCGCAAGATGAAGGCGATCACGGAAGAACTGTGCGGCCATGCCTTCTCGGCCTCGTCGATCTCGGCCATCAACAAGCGGCTGGACGAGAGCCT
>NZ_JAMYSB010000051.1:0-6984 GCF_040321695.1 Mesorhizobium sp. M0292 | reverse complement strand
TCAGCGACGTCTTGCCATGATCGACGTGGCCAATCGTGCCAATGTTCACATGAGGCTTGTTACGCTCGAATTTACCTTTTGCCATAGTCTCTTTCCTTGGACGGCCTTGACCTTCAGTTCAGTCGAATGCGGGGCGATTAGCGACTACGGCCGAAAAACACAAGTGCCTTGTGGCCGGGTGCGCTGTCCACTCGGTGCGAACCGATGATCCGATTGCGGGGATGTGGCGCTGATATAGGAACGCGCGAACGGAAATGAAATGGGGGCTGCGGGCTCCAGCACCTGTTTGCTATTCCCGCCCATGTCCTGTCCCGCCCATGTCCTGGCCTTTGCCTGCCGGATGTGCAGCCGGCGCCTGGCCCATTGCCGCTGCGGCGGCGGTCTGATTTGGTTGCCCCATGCAATTCATACCGACCTCCATACGCGGCCCGCTGTTCATGATCGTTTCGACGGGGTCGTACCTCGTCAACGACACGATGATGAAGCTCGCCACAGCGGGATTGCCGTCCTATGAAGTGCTGTTCCTGCGCGGGGTCGCGGCCACGCTATGGGGCATGCCGCTGCTGTTCCTGCTGGGCTATGGCAGGCAGATCCCTTTGATCTTCGACAAACGCGTGCTGCGCCGCAACCTGCTCGAGCTGGCGGCCATCCTTTGCTACGTCGTGGCGCTGGCCAACATGCAGATCGCCGATTCGACCGCGCTCGGGCAGATCACCCCGCTTTTGATGCTGGTCGGCTCCTCCATCCTGTTCGGCGAACGGATCGGCGGCGTGCGCATGGCGCTGATCGGGCTCGGCTTCATCGGTGCGCTTATGGTGGCCCAGCCGACCATGCAGGGCATCTCGGTCTATGCGTTGCTGGCGCTCGGCAACGCGGCATTGGCGGCGGCGCGCGATCTTGCCGGCAGGCGGGTCGCGGCCGAAGTGCCGGGCATGATCGTCGCCATTTCCGCCGTCGTGGTGGTGCTGATCGGCGCGGGCGCCGCGCATCTCGTTTCCGAGCGCTGGGTGATGCCGGAAGCCCGGCACCTGCTGCTCATGGCCGGCGCCGGATTCTTCCTGATCTTCGGCCATTTCTTCATCTTCATGGCCTATCGCGTCGGTCCGACCGGCGTGGTGGCGCCGTTCTACTACTGCTTTACCGTCTGGGCGGTCATCTCAGGCGTGCTGGTATTCGGGCAGTTCCCGAATGCCCTGGCGGTCTGCGGCATCCTGCTGGTGGTCGCGAGCGGGCTGACCATCGTCTCGCTTGATGAACGCAAACGCAGGCTGACCGTCGTCGCCTGACCTTCAAGTCAACGCGTCGAAGCAGGTTTGGCCGTCCTGCGGTCAGCCAGTCGGCAGACTGGTGCCTAAAGCGTTCGCTTGCCGGAGAACTGGTGATAGGCCCACAGCACGACCACCGCGCCGATGACGGCGACGATCAGGCTCCAGATGTTGAGGCCGGTCACGCCCGTGGCGCCAAAGGCGCTGAAGATCAGCCCGCCGACGATGGCGCCGACAATGCCGAGCACGATATCCATGATCAGGCCCTGGCCGGTCTTGTTGACGATCTTGCTGCCGATAAAGCCGGCGATGACGCCGAGGATGATCCAACTGATAATGCCCATTTTTCCTCTCCATTCCCCCGCCGGCCGATCATGGTCACATGATTGTCAAAAGCTCAAGCCAACTTGAATTTCCGCCCGCATGCTCCATTGTAGCCGGCGGGACGGGCTTGGTCGTTATGGAGGATTGACCTATGGGACTTTTTGACAACGCCGTACCTGGCGGCAACATCACCAAACCGCTGATGATCGCGCTCGGCGCGCTGCTGGTGGGAAAGATGCTGAGCGGCAGAAGCGCCGAACAGACGAGTGCCGAAGAGACGGGCGAGCCCGCCCAGCCTCAAACGCCAGCCCCCACCGGAACCACGGCCTCAGGGGATGGCGGCCTGCTTGGCGGACTGGGCGGACTGCTCGACAAGCTCAAGACTGCCGGCCAAGGCAATGTCGCTGACTCCTGGGTCGGCACCGGACAGAACCAGCCGATCAACGCCAATGATCTCGGCAAGGCGATCGGCCCGCAGGTCATTCGAGAGATCGCGCAAAGGACCGGACTGGACGAGCAGGAGTTGCTCAAGCAATTGTCCACAGCCCTGCCCGGCATTGTCGACAGACTGACGCCGAACGGACAGGTGCCGCAGCAACACCAGGTCGCGTCCGCCTTCAACAGCTAGACTTCTGCGCCTGCATCACGCGCAAACACGCCCGGCACCGCCTTGCGGCTGTCGGGCGTTGCTTCGACCAGCGCCGCGAACCGCCTGGCAGTCGACGCATCGACCGGCGTGTAGAGGGAAACCGAGAAATCACTGTCGCGGCCGCCCGGCTGCAGCGTGGCGAAATCGAACGCCATTGCGCCGACGAGAGGGTGCCGGATGGATTTCCGCCAGATCGGTGGCTCGGCGATGTCGTGGCTGTTCCAGCACGTGGCGAACGCTTCGCTTGCCGCTTCCAGTGACGAAACCAGGGCGGCCAGCACCGGATCGCGAGTCATGGCAACAGTGGCAAGCCGGAACTGCGCGACCGCCGAGCGCGAAACCTCCGGCCAGTCGACAAAGCGCTGCCGCCATTCCAGGTCGAGAAACAGCCGGGCGAGCAGGCTGCCGGACCACTCATCATCCGTCTCGAAATCCCCGAGCAGCACCGCCGCGGGGTGGTTCCAGGCGACGACCTGCCAATAGCGATTGACGACATATGCCGGGTGCGGCGCCAGCCCGTCGAGCAGGCTGAGCAACGGCGCGCTGGGCAGGCCTTGCTCGCCGAGCCGGTTTCGCCAGTCGAGATCGGGCCGCGCCAATTGGAACAGATAGGCCTGCTCGGACCGGCTCAGCTTCAGCACCCGCGCTAGCGAGCGAAGCACCTGCGGCGACGCGTTCACCTCCCGTCCCTGCTCGAGCCAGGTGTACCAGGTGGTGCTGATCCCCACCTCGGCGGCGACCTCTTCGCGCCTGAGGCCCGGTGCCCGGCGGCGGCCATTGGCGCCATCGATCCGCGGGAAGCGGTCCCGCCGCTCGCGCAGGAAGCGGGCAAGCTCGTCGCGCCGTGGGCCGTCATACGTCATTCTGTCACCGTCAATACCAGTATAAGCGGTAGTCTTGTACCCCTTTAAAGGCAAGCTAGATTGCGGGCGATCGCCTGAAAGGATCGCCCATGCACCTCACCCGACGCTGGCTGTTTCCGCTCGCCGTCACTTGCGTCGTGTCCGGAAAGGCGTGGGCCATCGAGGCCCACAACGCAACCCAAAGGACACCACCAATGAACGCGCTCAATGAAATCCGTCAGATCGACTACACCGTCATCTTCGCCCGCGACATGTCCGCCATGCGGCACTTCTACGGGGATGTGATGGAATTTGAGCTGAAGCGCGAGCTTAGCGAACGCTGGATCGAATACCGAGTCGGCCTGAACACGCTGGCCTTGACCAGCCTCGGCATGATGTTCAACGACACGCCGCAGCAGCGGGATGCGCTGTCGCTGCAGCTGGCATTCCGGGTGGCGCCGGAGATGGTCGCTGCCTGCGCCGAGGCGCTTCAGGCCAAGGGCGTGCAGCCGGTCCTGCCGCTCACCGACCAGGAATGGGGCCACAGGACAGTGTTCTTCCGCGATCCGGATGGCAACGTTGTCGAGATATTCGCAGAGATCTGATGAGTGTTTGGAGCGGGTAGCGGGAATCGAACCCGCATATTCAGCTTGGAAGGCTGCTGCTCTACCACTGAGCTATACCCGCATCGTCCTCAAGGTTCGCGGGCTGGCAGTGGTGGAGAGGGTTGGATTCGAACCAACGTAAGCTAAGCTAACGGATTTACAGTCCGTCCCCTTTAACCACTCGGGCACCTCTCCAGCCTGCCGTCGAAGCCTTGCAACGAGGCATTCTCGCCGATCAGGTCGAAACCGGGGTTTTGTCCGAAATCAGCGAAGCGCCTTATGGCGGCAAGGCCAGTGGGTGTCAACCGCACCGCAAGGCAAAATGCGCTGATTTTGACAGCTCACCCGGCAAGCCGGCTTTCTGCCTGTATCCATGGCCCGGCGACGCGGCTATAGAAGCCGGCCATGAGCAATGACAACACGCCCAAGACCGCCAAAGACACCCACTACGCCAAGCTGCGTCGCGCCCATCGCGACGAGAAGGCCGGCGGCGCGCCTGCCTTCCGGCCGCGCCAGCCGGTGCCGCCGGGCGACAACGCCGCCGACGGGCTGGTGCGGCTTTATGGCCTGCACACGGTGCGCGCCGCGCTCGACAATCCGCGCCGGCGGATCAGAAAGATGTTGGTGACGCGCAATGCCGCCGAGCGGCTGGCGATGGCCGACCTCGCCGCTTTGCCGTTCAAGGCCGAACTGGTCGAGCCGAAGGACATCGACAAGATCACCGGTTCGGACGCCGTCCACCAGGGCGTGCTGATCGAGGCCGAGCCGCTGAAGCCCAAGCGCCTTGACGCGCTCGGCGATACCAAACTGGTGCTGGTGCTCGACCAGGTCACCGACCCGCACAATGTCGGCGCCATCCTGCGCTCGGCGGTCGCCTTCGGCGCCGGTGCGCTGATCACCACGGCCCGCCACAGCCCGCAGGAATCCGGCGTGCTGGCCAAATCCGCCTCCGGCGCGCTGGAACATATCGACCAGATCGAGGTGAAGAACCTCGCCGACGCGCTGGAACAGCTGCACGAAGCCGGCTTCCAGACCATCGGCCTCGATTCGAACGGGCCGGCCGAACTCGAAACGGGTTTTTCAGGCGAGAAGATCGCGCTGGTGCTTGGCGCCGAAGGCAAGGGCCTGCGCCAGAAGACGCGCGAGACGGTGACGACACTCGCCCGCCTTGACATGCCCGGCGCCATCCGCTCGCTCAACGTGTCGAACGCCGCGGCGGTGAGCCTTTATGCGGCACGGAAGTTCCTTGGAAAGTGAATAGTGAATGCTGAATGGAAAGCGTTCTTACCGTCACCGTTCACTATTCACCCACTTCATGCCCCGCCATCCGCTCCAGCGCCCGCACCAGCGCCGAATGATCCTCTTTCGCCCCGCCATTCGCCGCGCACGAGTTGAACAGCTGCTGCGTCGTCGAGGTGTTGGGCAATGAGACGCCGAGCGCCTTGGCGCCTTCCAGCGCCAGGCTGAGATCCTTCTGGTGCAGTTCGATGCGGAAGCCCGGCGCGAAGGTGCGCTTTATCATGCGCTCGCCATGCACCTCGAGGATGCGCGATGCCGCCAGCCCGCCCATCAGCGCCTGCCGGACCTTGGCGGGGTCGGCGCCGGCTTTTGTGGCAAAGACCAGCGCCTCGGCGATCGCCTCGATGGTCAGGGCCACGACGATCTGGTTGGCAACCTTGGTGGTCTGGCCGACGCCGTTCGGGCCGACAAGCGTGATGTTCTTGCCCATCTTTTCGAACACGGGCTTGGCGCGCTCGAACGCCTTGTCCTCGCCGCCGACCATGATGGTCAGCGACGCCGCCTTTGCGCCGACCTCGCCGCCCGACACCGGCGCGTCAAGATAGTCGCAGCCGAGATCGTTGATTTTCTTGGCGAAAACCTTGGTCTCGATCGGCGAGATCGAGCTCATGTCGATGACCAGCTTGCCCTTGCTCAGGCCGGATGCAACACCATTGTCGCCGAACAGCACCTCGGCAACCTGCGGGGTGTCAGGAACCATGGTGATGACGATATCGGCGGCTTTCGCCACTGCCGCGTGGCCGGTGATGCTTCTCAAGCCCTTGGCGACGAGATCGGCCGGCGGCTTCGAGCGGTGGTCGCTGGCAATGACGGTGTAGCCGGCATCCAGGAGATGCCCCGCCATCGGCGCGCCCATAATGCCAAGGCCGATGAAGCCGATGGTTTCCATTGTTTTCTCCTTTGTTGAGGCTGAGTTCCTTCGCGCCCCCCTCTGGCCTGCCGGCCATCTCCCCCACTTGTGGGGAGATTGGCAGTTTCGGCGCCTCGCTCACCCTGCAACGTTGGGAATTGGCGAAAGCCGGGATGACGTCTGATCTCCCCACCTGTGGGGGAGATGGCCGGCAGGCCAGAGGGGGGCGCGAAGGAACGCGACTTCAATCGTAACAGCTAAGCCGCAGCACTCCCCTGCCCGTTAAGCTCCCGAAACCACCCCAGCCCAGCCTCCGTCCCCGCCTTCGGTTTGTATTCCGCTCCGACCCAGCCGGAATAGCCGATCCTGTCGATTTGCTCGTAGAGGAAGGGATAATTGATCTCGCCCGTCCCCGGCTCGTGACGGCCGGGATTGTCCGCAAGCTGGATATGCGCGATGCGGCCGAGGTTGGCCTTGATGGTACGGGCGAGATCCCCCTCCATGATCTGCATGTGATAGATGTCGTATTGCAGGAACAGGTTCTTCGAGCCGACGCGGTCGATCAGCGCCAGCGCCTGGTTCGAATAGTTCAGGAAGAAGCCCGGGATGTCACGCGTGTTGATCGGCTCGATCAAAAGCCGGATGCCGGCCTGCTCCAGTTTCTCGGCCGCAAACGCCAGGTTTTCGGCAAAGGTATTTTCCAGCACCGAACGATCCACGCCCTGCGGCGCGATGCCGGCGAGGCAATTGACCTGCTCGCAGCCCAGCGCATGGGCATAGCTGATCGCCTTGGCGATGCCTTGCCGGAATTCCGGCACGCGGTCGGGTAGCACCGCGATGCCGCGCTCGCCCTTGCCCCAGTCGCCGGCCGGCAGGTTGAAAAGCACCTGGTTCAGGCCGTTCTTCTTCAGCCGCGCCGCAACGATCTCGGGCGCATGATCATAGGGGCCGATATATTCGACGCCCTTGAAGCCGGCGCGGGCTGCGGCATCGAAGCGATCGAGGAACTCATGCTCGCCAAAGAGCATCGACAGATTGGCTGAAAAACGCGGCATTCTTTTTCTCCGGTAGTGTGCTGAGAGTTCTGCAAATTCGCTGAGAGGGGGCGGTCATGGCAGGCTGGTGATTGTTCACGTCACCTGATTCCCGC
>NZ_JAMYSB010000050.1:0-7261 GCF_040321695.1 Mesorhizobium sp. M0292 | reverse complement strand
CCCGCAATCGTCTTTCTTGTGGGGGCTGGTGGGGTCGCTTTTGTTTATAACATACATTTTGGCCGGCCTCCCCCCCCGCGGTCTTGCTGCGCTCCACACCTCTCCCCCGATCGACGGGGGAGAGGAAATGCGTCGGCGTTCGCCTCCCACCCTTGCCCTATCAACAGCCCGCTCGTGCCACACGACAGCCAGGCCCTTTATCCCTATCTCCGGCCTGCGCTACGGCCTGCTGGTCGTGCGCGGAGGGACTGGAATTGACGTCGACGCCGATTGCCGTAGCTGAAGCGAAGGCCTTGCCGATCGGCGCGTTGCTTGGCGCCATGGTGTCGATCCAGATCGGCGCCGCCTTCGCCAAGGGCGTGTTTCCACTGATTGGCGCCAACGGCACCACGGCGCTGCGGCTGGTCGTGGGCGCGCTGATGCTGGCGGCGGTGCTGAGGCCGTGGCGGGTGCGGCCGCCGCGCGCCGTGCTGCCCTGGCTCATCGCCTACGGCGTCAACCTCGCGGCGCTGAACCTTTTGTTTTACGCAGCGCTCGCCAGAATTCCGCTCGGCGTCGCGGTGGCGCTCGAATTCTCCGGCCCGCTGCTCGTGGCGACGCTGTCGTCGCGGCGCGCCACCGACTTCGTCTGGGTGGTGCTGGCCGTTGCCGGCATATTGCTGTTGTCGCCCTTCATCCACTCCGGCAGTTCACTCGACCCGGTCGGCGTGATGCTGGCGCTGGCCGCCGGCGGCTGCTGGGCGCTCTACATCGTCTTTGCGCAAAAGGCGGGCGCCGAGCTTGGCAGCCAGACCACGGCTTACGGGCTGGTCATAGCCGCTGCCGTCGCCCTGCCGTTCGGCCTCGCCGAGGCGGGTACCGGCCCGATCGCACCGGCGATCCTGGTCAGCGCGCTGCTGGTCGGGCTGTTCTCCAGCGCCTTGCCGTTCTGGCTGGAGATGGTGGCGCTGACCCGGATGCCGGCCAGGCTCTACGGCACGCTGACCTGCCTGGAGCCGGCGCTGGGCGCGCTGGCCGGCTTCCTGTTCCTGCACGAGATCCTGAGCCCGTTGCAATGCGCGGGCATCGCCGCCGTGGTCGTTGCCGCCTTCGGAGCCGCGCTGACCACCAAGCCGCCGGTGCCATCGCCGGAATAGGTGCCTGAAAATGTATGTGACGCCGATGCCGTGGTCCGCCGGTCCCGTGTCCGGTTGCTCAAGCGCCTGCAGCATCGATATATGATCGATGTATGTGCAGGAGATCCAGATGAGCAGGGCCGACAGCATTGCTTGGAGCCGTCCGTGATCAAGGCAATACTCCTTGTCGGGTTCGCGGCTGTCGTGGCGGCTCTCGCCTGGCGGCTGGCGCGGTCTCGTCGCAGAGCCCGGCTTCGTGAAGATCCGGCCAACGACTACGCCGTGCGCCGGGACTGGTCGGGCAACCACGGCAAGCTCAATCATTCGTCCTTTGTCTATTTCGATGCCGATCGCGACGGCCGCTACGGGCTCGGCGACCGCCCGATGGCCGGCATCATGGTCAGACTGCATGATGGCGACGGCCGCTTCGTCGCCGCGGCGCGGAGCAATCGCGGCGGCTTTGCCAATTTCCTGGCGTCGACCAAACGTCGGGCCGCGCCCATCCATGTGCCGGGCAGCTACCGCTTCACCGTGTCTCTGCCGCCCGGCTGGCGCTCGAGCAGCGCCAACGAGGTCCAGTCGCAGCACCTCCGGCCGCTGCCGGGCTCGCCCACCGGGTTGGTCTCGGAAGCAATGCTGCAGCCGGTCGGCCTGTTTGCGATACGCCGGCTCAGCGGACGCGTAGCGGACGGTGTCTCGGCGAGCATCTCGGTGATGGCGAAAGGGCAAGAGGTGGCGGTGCATCCGCTAAGTGCTGGCGCTGGTTTCCGTCTCGATCTGCCCGATGACGCCGACGCGATCGAAGTCACCGGCGATGGCATGGAACGACGACTGGCCTTGTCGGCCTACCCGACCGAGCTCGGCCTGCTGTCGCCCGAGAACGCGGCTGTCGACAGCGCCGCGCCCTTGCAGGCCATCGGTTTCGATGATGTCACGACGCGCGGCCTGCGCAAGGTGCCGTCCGGTTATGCCGGGTTGACCTGGTTCAACCTGAACGCACTTGCGCGCGATCATACCGAAGGCAGCGAAGGTTACGTCAACGGCAATATCTCGGGAGACCATGTCTGCTATACGAGCAGCGGACACCCGGCCGAATTGTCGAGCGACAAACCGTTCGGGTTCCATTCCGTGATGCTGACAGCGGCATGGTTGAAGTCCGAAGGCGAAACCGCACTGGTGGAGAGCTGGCTTGGCGACCGGCTGATCGCCAGCGACACGATCGTCCTGTCGGCAATGGCGCCCGTCCACTATGCGCCGATGCTGGCGGCGGTGACGCGCGTGCGCCTTTCAACGAGCCACTATTGGCAGCTCGTGCTCGACGATCTGGTGGTTGTGCGCTGAACGGTCCCGCCGCCTGCGGGAGATCATGCTCCGGAAACGATCAAGCCGCCCGACTCTGCCAGGAGGATCTCGATCTACCGGGGAACGAGTTTAGCCCGGAATAGGAGCAGAAGCGCCGTTCGCGGTGATCTGCGAGAGCTTGCCCTTTTTTACCAGCACTGGCTTGGAATAGGTCTTCCTCATTTTCCACTCTCCACGTCGGGCACCCAAAGCCCTGTTCCCGGCCAGACGGCACGAGGCGTCGGATAATCGGCTGCTAGACGGCGACCGGCCCGGAGCCGTTACCATTGTCGGCTGTAACCTGCGAGAGCTTGCCCTTCTTGACCAGCACCGGCTTCGAATAGGTCTTCTTCATGCCGCATCTCCAGTGTCAGGCGAGGCCGCCAGATCAGGCGACAGTCCGACTCAACGACTTCACTCAATCGGGCCGGAACCCGCTCCATTGGCGAGCGCCGTAACCTGCGAAAGCTTGCCTTTTTTGACCAGAACAGGCTTCGAATAGGTTTTCTTCATAGTGAATCCTCCAAGCTTACGCGATAATGCCAGACGGATCGGCACTGTCAACCTTCGCGGCGCCGTCGTCCCGTCCCGGGTTTTCTTGGTCCCGATGCACTAGATCATGATGAGATTTGGTTGCAATCTCATCATGATCTAACCCTTTGTTGCAGCATGATCTTTTCCAAAAACCGGACCCGCTTTTTGGGATCATGCTCTAACCCGCAAATCCACCTTCATCGAGAAAGCGTTGTTCTTGGGCGTGCATGGCGCGGCCGAGGATCGGGTTGCGGTGCGGAAAACGTCCGAAACGGCGGATGATGTCGCGGTGATGTTCGGCCCGCTTCAGGTCGGACGGGCCGATGTCGCGCGACAGCGCCACCGAGCGGTCCTGGTCGGCAATCGCTTCGGAATGCGCGAAGGGCAGCCCGAAGAACAGCCGCAGCGAGGGATCGACCATCCGCTGGAACCCGGCATCGATCGCCTCAGTAGCGATCGCGCGGGCATTCGCGTCGCTGGCATACATGCGCGGCGTGTCGCGAAAGGCGTTGCGCGGGAACTGGTCGAGCAGCAGGATCAGCGCCAGAGCCCCGTAGGGCGTCGCCATCCAGCCATCGCAGTCGCCGCGCGCTGCGGCCTCATGCAGCCGCAGGAAGCGATCGCGAAACTCGCGGTCGAAGGCCGCATCCTTGGCGAACCACGCGGCAGGTCCTGCCTGCCACCAGAAGCCGACCACGGCGGCAGCGGCATCCGGCACATTCTTCCGGGCGGCGAGGCCGCCCGGTTCGACGGTTGCGATGGCGTCCATTGTCAGGCCGCCTTCGCATCGCCGGCCAGTGCCGCCCAGTCCAGCGCTCTTGCCCATTCGGCGAATGAGGTCGGCTTCACCGGCAGCAGACGGGTCGTCTGGCCGAGATCGACGGCAAGCACGGCCTGCTTCTGGCTGCGGATCCAGGCATAGCTGGCGGCAGTCTGTTCGGCGGCGTCCTTGCCGAGCATGGTTTCGAGCGCGGCGGCGAAGTCCGCCAGCGGCACCGGATAATAGCTGACTTCGCGGCCGACAATGCCTGACAGGATGACGGCCATCTCCGGTCCGGTCAGCGCCTGCGGCCCGCCAATGTCGAAGCTGGCACCGGCAAGCTCCGGATGCCGCAGCGCTTCGACCACGTAGGCCGCCATATCCTGCCAGGAGATCCAGGAGGTCTGGAAGTTGGCCGGCAGCGGATAGGCGAGGACGCCCTGATGCATGATCGCCGGCGCGCTCCAGGGCGCCGCGATATTGCTCATGGCCAGCGTCGGCTTGAGGACGATGGATGGCGGGCCGAACGTCTTGATGTAGTCGATGAGTTCGGTCTTGGCGTCCATCACCGCCGTGCCGGAACGGCCCGACACATGGCCGCTGGTGTTGAACACCAGAAGCTTGACGCCGCCTTGCTGCGCCGCATCCGCAATGTTGCGGCCGTAGCGCAGGATCTCTTCAGGGCTTGCACCGACCGGCAAGGTCAGCGCCACCGCATCGACGCCGAGGCAGGCGAGGGCCAGTCGGCCGGGGTCGGCGAGATCACCGCGCACGATGTTGACCCCATCGCCGAACGGATCGGGCGAGCCCTTGCGTAACAGGACACGCACCGTGGCGCCGGCGGCGCGGCAAGCGCTGACAATGGCCGACCCTTGGGCGCCGGAGGCGCCGGTGACCAGAACCGAATTGGGAAAGTTTGGCATGGATTTGCTCCTCTCTGAATGAGTGCCGACGAAACCGGCACCACCGTCTTCGCGTCGAAGAAGGCATTCGCAACTTTACTCTGCTGAATCCAGTGATATGATTTCAGGAATATGCTGAACAAAATTGACCTGGCGCGCGCCGATCTCAATTTGCTGGTCTTGTTCCAAGCCATCATGGAGGAGCGGCATGTCGGTCGCTCGGCGGAGCGGCTAAACCTGTCGGCCTCGGCGGTCAGCCATGGCCTTGGCCGGCTGCGCAAGCTGCTTGGCGATCCGTTGTTCCTGAAGACGCCGCGCGGCGTCGTGCCCACCGACCGGGCAACGGAGCTTGCCGAACCGGTGGCCGAGATCCTGGCGCGGGTGCGCCGGGTGATCGCCAGCGCCGAGCCGTTCGATCCCGCCCGCTCGACGCGCCGCTTCACCATCGGTGCGCCGGATGCGGTATCGTCCGTGCTCCTGCCGCCGCTGCTCGACCAGATCCGCCTTTTGGCCCCCGGCATCGACATCGGCATCCGGCAACTGCTGCCACGCCAAGGTGAACCGTCGCCCACTACTGCCTGGAGCGACTGTGTCGCCGAACTCGAAGCGCGCGCCATGGATGTCGCGGTGATTCCGTTCGACGGCCTGCCGGCACGCTTCACCGTCGACAAGCTCTATGAGGAGGATTTCGTCGTCGCCACGCGCGCCGGCCACCGCTTCGCCGGCGATCCGTGCCTCGACGCCTATTGCAGCGTGCAGCATATGGTCGTCTCGAACAATGGCGATCCGAACGGGTTTGTCGACAGGGTGCTGGCTGAACGCGGCCTGTCGCGTCGCGTCGCGCTGACTGTCCCCAACTTCATGTTCGGACTGGCCGTGCTTGCGCAGACTGATCTGATATCGGCCTATCCGCGCCGGTTCCTCGCCATGTATGGCGGCCGTTTCGGTGTCGTCGGCGTCGATGCGCCCATCCGGCTCGGCCACTTCAACATCAACAGCATCGTGCCGAAGGTTGCGCTGATGGATGCGGGTCTGGCTTGGTTGGTCGGCCTGCTCAAACAGAGCGGCAATGCAGCGCGGACTGGCCCAGCCTAAACATTGGCCTTGCCGTCGCGCCGCACTCACAGTTCCTTCTCCGCCAGTTCGCGGAAGGCATCGGGAACCGAGCGCCGGGCTTCCAGCGCCACGGCGCCATAGCCGACAGCCTCTCTGCCAAAGCGCTGGCGGATCTTGTCGATGGCGCGGTCGGCGCCAAAGCGCGCCAGGCCTTGCCTGCTGCCGGGCCGCTGCTTTTCATCGGCAAGCCCGAGCGGCAGCTCCAGCTGCAGCTCGGCACTTTCTTCTAGCTGCGACACCGAGATCGCCAGCAGCGAGATGGTCTTCTCCCGAGGGTTGGCGGCCAGCACGCCGCGCACCAGCTCCCCGGCGATTTCGGCCAGCATCGCGGTTGCCGAAATCGGCTGATCGAGCGTCAGCGAGCGTGTGATAGCGTGCAGATCGGCGAAACGCACGCGCACCGTCACCGTGCGCCCGGGCCGTGATTTCGCCCTGAGCCGGCTGGCGACCCGGTCTGCCAGATGCAGCAGGACGGGTCCGAAGATACGCGCCTCGGCCGGCCGTCTGCCAAGCGCCGACTGCGCGCCGGCGGAATGCGACCGCCTGTGGGTTTCGAGCTTTCGCGGGTCGCGGTTCCATGCCAGCGACGCCAGCTTTTCGCCGGTGGCGGGCCCGAGCAACCTTCGCAGCGCCCCGCTATGCGTCTTTGCCAACTGGCCGATGGTCTCGATGCCGATCTCGGCCAGCCGCGCCTTGGTCGCCGGGCCGACGCCCCACATCAGGCCGACCGGCAGATCATGCAGGAAGGCAAGTTCGGTGTTCGGATCGACCACCACCAGGCCGTCGGGCTTGGCCACCTGCGAGGCGATCTTGGCCAGATGCTTGGTGCGCGCCACGCCGATCGAGATCGGCAGGCCGAGCTCTGCCCGGACGCGCCGACGCACCGTGGCGGCGATCTCGGCCGGCGGCCCGAACAGATGCGTGCAGCCGGCCACATCGGCAAAGGCTTCATCGATGGAAATCCGCTCGACCAGCGGCGTGAAATCGTCGAGCACCTTGATGGCGGCGTCGCCCAGCCGCTGATAGTCGGCGAAATGGCCGCCGACGAAGATCAGTCCGGGGCAAAGCTCGCGCGCGCGTTGTCCGGGCATGCCGCCGCGCACGCCGAAAACCCTGGCTTCGTAGGAGGCGGCAAGCACGACGCCGCCGCCGACTGCGATCGGCTTGCCCCTGAGCGCCGGGTCGAGCAGCTGCTCGACCGAGGCGTAGAAGGCGTCGAGATCCGCATGCAGGATGGTGGGCTCCATCCCGACCGTTCCCTTTGCGGCGTTGCAGCATTAGCCGCGTCTGTTGCGATAGGCGTTTTTGCCGAACAAATAGAGAACAAACAGGGCCTATTGTCAAGCGAAGCGGTTGCCGCCGGCCGGTCCGTTCCAGGTCGGGCCGTCGAGTGCTCCGCCTGGGCAGCGTGTCCAGCCGATAGATGGGTAACACTTTGAACCGGATACATAGGTGACACTTCTCTCCCCCTATGCGTCCGCCGCATCGCCAAG
>NZ_JAMYSB010000049.1:0-8265 GCF_040321695.1 Mesorhizobium sp. M0292 | reverse complement strand
TGGGGTGACGAGGCTGATCAAGCCTTCCAACAGTACCAGCCTGATCAATTACGGCGAGAGCTACCGGTCCGGAGATCGCATCAGCCCCTCTCTGCATATGCACGCGGCCGCCTGAATTGCCGATTTCGCTCAGCTGCTGCTGAATGGCGACGGCTTGCGGCGCATTCAGGGCCCTCTGCGTCTGCGCTGGCCACAACAGCGCTGTGGAATGTTCATTGTTGGGACTACTCACTCGGGTGGCAGGTGGTTGCATGGTCAAGCTCATCCGGCGAAGGGCGGATCTGCTGTCGGCTGGCAGCCAAGACTGGGGGCGGCGGCCCGAACTCCGGCGTCCCAGAGCTTGCGAAAGCCTCCGACACGCTTCTGTTGAGGTCATCCCGTCCATCGGGCATCCCTGGGTTGCTGAAAAAAGACGAGGCGGCTTGATGATCCTGCCCTCGCTGAAGCACCTCGCGAAACCCCTGTTCCAGTCGCAGAAGCTCCTCTGGATTGGTTGGCGGCTCGTCAGCTCGACCATCGAACAGCGGCCGGAGCGCCTCGGACACGTGCTGCTCAAAGCCCACTCGCCGGGCCTGGACCGCTTGCCCGTCTTCCAAGCCGGCGTCCTGCACCTGCGACAAAGCTGTTACACGGGATGGATTACTATTTCGCCGGGTCCACACCAGCCTCACATCAAACTGTATCGTCAAAGTCCTGCGCCAATTCACACAGCGGGTCATCGAGTTGAGATTCGGCGGAGAGCGCCTCCTCTGCTCCCGTCAAGGGCGCCGGCTCCGGGAGGGCGCCTGTCTGGCGTTCAAAGATGCGTTTCAGAATGCGATCCGAGAAATAACGCACCTTCCTCAATTTTAATGGTGGCAGACCTTTGATGAGAACAATCTCGTAGTCGTCATCGAGCAGCCGAACCTGTTCGGGACGCAATAGCGGTGCACCTTGATGTGAATTCTGAATGGTCCAGTCGAACGTTCGCGCCTGGCTGTGGGAAATCGATTTTGCTTCAAAGGTGTATTCACCGATGGCCTTGGAAATGTAGTTCGGAGTCTCGTCATCAGCCGTGGCCATGAACACTTGCAGTCCGGTATTGCTGAGAAAATTCTGCTTGCCAGCCTCTCCATAAGCCCCCGTCAGTGCCGAAAGGCTTTGGATGATGAGCATGAAACGCCCCTTGTAGCCCGCGATAGTCGTGATTGCGGTCTCGATCGCCTCAAGCTTACCCAAGTGCTTGAACTCGTCGAGCAGGAAGAGAACCTCGTGCTTTTCATCCCGGCGGGCCAGCGACCGCTGCAGAATTGAAACGATTTGCTGAAAAAACAAGCGTATCAAAGGCGCGATCACCTCAAGGTCGTTCGGACCAACGCAAAGATAGATGCACGTTCTGCGACGGCGAAGATCATAGACCGAAAAGTCCGAGCGACTTGTGGCCGCCTTTACAGCGGGATCCGCCCACAGGTTGAGCCCGCCATCGCCGAGCACGGAAGTGTAGGAGGTTAGGATTTTCGTATCGTTCCCCGCCATGTCGTCGAAGATGCGTTGTGCCTCTTTGTTCTGAGTCTCCATGGCGAGTCGCGCGAAGAGCTTAAACTTCTCCCCCGGCTGGGCGAAGAGGTCATAGACGGCGCCGATTGTTGGCGTGCCCCGCTCGATGCAGGCAAGGATTCCCGCGACAAAGATATCTCGCGCGCCGCTGACGAAACCTTCCGCGCCCTCCCCCTTGGCCGTAATCAGGTTTGCCGCCAAGCGGCGGGCTTCGGTGAATTGCTGCTGTGGAGGCAGCGCTATAAGATCCAACAGCGGATTGTAGCAGTTTGTGCGCCGCTCCGAATCCAGCGGCGCGAATTTAAACACGTCGTCACCTGCGGCTTTGCGCGCCCTCGAGGTGAGCTCAAAGAGCTCCCCCTTGACGTCCAGAGCTATCACCGAGCCTTTGAATGTAAGTAGCGTTGGAATGACTATGCCGACGCCCTTGCCAGCGCGGGTCGGTGCAACGATGAGGCTGTGAGGCTGCTCGCCATTGGTCAGGAAGTAGCCAGGCCAGAAAGGGCCACTTGTCTTCCCAAACACCGGCCCTGTCACGCCACGGTATCGTCGCAGATATCCCGTGCGTCGCATTTCATCCACTCGAGCCCAACGAGCCGTCCCGTGGTGTTCGAGCTTGCGGCGCAATACGATCTGCTGAATCAGCAAGACGACCGCGGACGTCGAGAGCACGATAGCCGCGCCCCGATAGAAAACGGGGGTTGCGAAACCCAAATAGAAGGGCGTTTCAAACCAAAAGGCACGGACATCAAACGCCATCAGAGCCTCGCCGCTGCCGCCGTGGCGGAAGGTTGCGTAAAGACTTGCCGCACAGAAGCCCACGGCGAGTGAGCACGCGATGCTAATGGCTATGTTGGGGGGCGTCGTTTTTGTTGAAAGCATTGTTCCATTGCCGGATTAGCCGTAGCTAATGCTGCGCGTGCTTCAGAGACCGAACCGGCGTCGCGCGATGTCGCCGCTCGACAGATCGATGCCGCAGTGGGTGGTGCGATGCTTGCAGCGCATCACCCGGCAGACGTGGTTTTTGAAAGTTACACTAAGCAGGTACGTCAACGGCCAGCGAATTGGAAACGGCAAGGCCGTAGACGGAATTCGGGAGAGAAAGCGTCACTGTACCATGGCCGAGACATCAACGGCCGGAGCGATCTCTGCTTCTGGTGGCCTCCATTAGGTCCTCTCGGGCGTGATTGTAGGCTTGGCTTATGGACCGCCCGACTTGAGCACCCCGCTGCAGCTGTTCATAGGAGGTTTGCGGGCCTACTGTATCACGGACTGCAGCCTCAATACCTGCTATGTGGCCGTCCAGATTCGCACTCCGTTCCTCTGCTGCATGCTGCGGCGGCGGCATGTGCGGCAAGATGTCTTGCATGCCGGGAAAAACTGAGTGAGCTTGGGCCTGTTGATTTGCGTCGAACTGGTGATACATGTTGAGAATAGCATTGGATGCCATGTTTCTGACATTGCCATCCGGATCAGAAGAAGCCAATCCAATGGCCTGATCAAGAATGCGAGATTTGTTTTCCTCAGTAAACTTACTGAAGTGTGGCGCAACGTAATAAGTTCCGAGAGCTTGCGACGGCGGATCCATGTTGCCAATGCGATTAACAATAGCATCTTGCAGCCCTGGCGTTAGGTAATTGCCTAGATTACTGGCCGCTCCGACTTTCTGCAATGCTATGTCATCCGTGCTGTACCCCAATTCGGCTGTTAATGTCGCGGCCAGATTGATGGCTGATCGTCCAAGCCGATTGGTCCGCCTTTCAAATCTCGCGAGGTCAGTTTCTGGCCCGGGTTGAGTGCCCCGAACGGCTGTTCGCTCGTGCGTCCCGAGGCCTTTGAAGCCCCCAAGATTTCGCGCTGTATCGCGCGGGTTAGCGGTTACCAGCCGTTCTGCAACATCGCTCAATGGCCCCTCTGGAACGTCACGGAGGCTACTGCTCCCCACGCCTTGAGATGATCTTGCAGCTGCGCGTGCCCGTTTGTTATCGCGATCCATTGCTCGCCTCCAAAGTAGTTATTCTACCCAGAGGTTACCACCGAAGCTTGACCTGCTAAACCGATATGATGTTACAGTTGTAGTATGGCAAAGGGTTCCCAGCTCTGTGGGTCTGCCAAGTGCCCGTCCAAGCCGAAGAAAATACGATGAAGCTGGCATCAAATGCGATGTGAACTGCCCCGGGCTTTCCGGAGGCCGTTTCGTTTGAGTTACGCGGCTATGGCTGGTTCATCCAACATGGCGTAGTAGCGTTCCTCGGCTTCGGCCGGCGGGATGTTGCCGATGGGCTCCAGCAGCCGGCGATTGTTGAAGCAGTCGACCCATTCGAGCGTGGCGAACTCGACGGCCTCGAATGAGCGCCAGGGTCCGCGTCGATGGATCACCTCGGCCTTGTAAAGACCGTTGATCGTTTCGACGAGAGCATTATCGAAAGAGTCGCCGGCACTGCCCACCGAGGGTTCGACGCCGGCCTCCGCCAAGCGCTCGGTGTATCGAATGCTGACGTATTGGGCGGATTCAACCGGTCGTCGCGACACCAAGGGATTGGAGGTGGCAATGACGGTTCACCAACGCGCTTAGATCGGTGCACTCGAAAGAAGCTGGATTCGCCCGGGCGTCCGCCTGCCTGGCAGCGTGAGAATCGCTTCCGGTTCTGGCAAGCTATTGCCTTGGGACATTCGAGCGAGGAGGCCGCACTGGATGCCGGTACATCAACGCCTCTTGGTCCGCGCTGGTTTCGGAGTACAGGAGGGATGCCGCCAACGCATTTGGCGCCGTGGGCGAAGCCGCCTTCGGGGCGATATCTTTCTTTCGGGAGCGCGAGGATATTGCGCTTGAGCTTGCCAAGGGGATCGGCATCCGGGCCATTGCTCGTAAGCTAGGTCGGCCGCCGAGCACAATCTCGCGGGAGGTCAGGCGCAATGCCGCGACGCGTAGCGGCAATCTGGATTACCGGCCAGTGCCGCCCAATGGCACGCCGATCGTGAGTCCCGCCGGCCTCCTGGCAAGCTGGCGGTCAATCCGGCTCTGCGTGAATATGTTGAGGAGCGCTTGGCCGGCAAAGTCACCAACCCCAATGGCGCCTCATTCGAGGGCCCCAAGGTGGGTGTGGAAAAAACGACAGAGCCGGAGGTGGTCGGCAACCTGGAGCCCCGAGCAGATCGCTAAATCGGCTTCAGATCGATTACCCAGAGGATCAAACCATGCGGATCAGCCACGAGACGATCTATCAGTCCTTGTACATTCAAGGACGCGGAGCATTGCGCCGAGGACTGACCGCATGTCTGCGTTCAGGCCGAGCGTTGCGCGTACCGCCCGAACGCGCGTACCGCGCGAACGGGCCCGAGTTCGCAACAAGTCCTTCATTGGAGACGCCCTTATAATAAGCGACCGTCCGGCCGAAATTGCCGATCGGGCTGTCCCCGGACATTGGGAAGGCGACCTCATCCTTGGCCTCGGAAGCTAGGCGATCGGTACGCTCGTGGAACGAAGTTCACGCTTCACAATGCGTGCTTCACCTGCCGCGCATGCAATGGCTATCAGCAGAGCCTGCGCATCAAGAACGGTCCACCACTTGCCGGCCACGGCGTTGAAGCAGTCCGCAGAGCCATAGCCCGATCCATGGGCAAACTTCCCGAGCAACTGCGTCAGTCGCTGACTTGGGCCCATGGAGCGGAAATGGCGCAGCAGCCGACCTGCGCATCGACACCGGGCTCGAGATTTTCTTCTGCGATCCCCAAGCCCGTGGCAGCGAGACTCCAACGAAAACACCAACGGCTTGCTGAGACAGTACTTTCCAAAGGGCACGGATCTCAGTCGGCACACAGCCCGGGAACTGGACGCAGTCGCCCATGCTATCAACACAAGACCGCGCAAAACGCTCGGCTGGAAAACACCTGCCGAACTCCTCGACCAACTCCTTGGGGGACAGTATGATGCCGGTGTTGCGACGATCCGGTTGAATCCGCCTTGGCTGCCTCTATCGCTGTGATGGATGAGCCCGCCTCCCATCACGGGCCGCCGATCATCGAGAGCCTGTTCCAGGGCATCGAGAACGAAGGCTGCATGCGCCGTCCGGCTCACCCGCCAGCCGACGATCCGACGGGCATAGGTGTCGATGACAAAGGCGACATAGACGAAGCCCGTCCAGGTCGCGACGCAGGTGAAGTCGGAGACCCGCAGCATGTTCGGCGCGGAGCAGTGGAACTGGTGGTTGACGTGGTCGAGAGGGCAAGGTGCGGCCTTGTCGCTCACCGTAGTGCGGATCGGCGGACGATGCCTTTGAGGCTCATGGCCTTCATCAAGCGGGCAACCGTGCAGCGGGCGACGTCGAAGCCCTCGCGACGCAACCGCCGCCAGACCTTGCGAACGCCGTAGACGCGGAAGTTCGCCTCAAACCGTCGGACCTCATGCTTCGAGGCTGTATCCCATCTTGCCCGAGCCGACAGCCGGCAGGGGTCGACGCGCTTGGCGACATGGTCGTGGTAGGTCGACGGGGCGATCGGCAGCACCTTGCAGATCGGCTCAACCCCATGCGCCTTGCGGTGATCGTCGATGAACGCGATCGTGGCCTGAACCGGCGGTCGAGCTTCGCCTGGGCAAAATACGCGGAAGCCCTGCTCTCGTTGGCCTGCGAAGCTCGCGGCTCTCGCGTTCCAGAGCCTTCAGTTTCGTCGCAGCATCCGTGGGAACTCCGGCGCGCACGCCGCCGTCACGCTCGGCTTTCTTGCAGCCGATCTTGGCGGCGATCGATGAAACCGCCGCCCAGCGCGACGTATGCTCGCGTTCGTGATCCAGAACCAGCCGCAACGCGGGGGGTCCGGACCTCGGGAGAGAACTTGTTGGTCGCCTTGCTTGTCATGGTTCCACCTTCTCAGGAGTTGGAGCCTCCGATCAACCCGGGGCGGAACACAACAAGGGGCACGGATCAATCTGGGCGGAAACCCTAGAGAATCAGCCCTCAGAGCCTTTGGTAATAACCGACCCCTCGCACCTGTTTGGGCTGGGTGTACAAGTCAGGTTTTCATCAGGTTGGACGAGTATGTCTGGCAGCCAGAGCGCGACCACTTCCGTGCCCGCCCGCTCGTCTGGCAGACACACAAAGGAGAAAGATATGCCGTCAGCTACAAGCAGCGCCATCGTTTCCTGCCGCAGATCATCGCCCATCCGGTCTGGCCCTCCTTCAGGTCCCCTTGAGCCTGTGTCTCGTCGAGGAAATGGCCCGGGAGCGGGATCGTGGTTTCGTATGAGACAATCCGCCGGTGCGGCAACAAATGCGGTCCGCATCCGGAGCCATTACGTCGCGGCACTTGATATTGCAGTGCAGCAAAGGTAGAGGGCCGCCCCTTATCGGAGTGTCGTGCATGGTCCTTACCAATACCGGTAGCGAGGCAGAACCCGTCGAACAGTCGAGCCATCCGGCAATCGAACAGCAAAGCCCCAAGGTGCTGATGCTAGGCGCGCTCGGCGTTGTCTATGGCGATATTGGCACCAGCCCGATCTACGCGTTCCGTGAGGCGCTGGTGGCGTCGTCGGGCGGCAATGTCGCCGAGCGCGGCGATATCCTCGGCGTGCTGTCGCTGATCATCTGGTCGCTGACTATCATCGTCACCATCAAGTACATCATGTTCGTGCTGCGCGCCGATAACGGCGGCGAGGGCGGCGTGCTGTCGCTGATGGCGCTAGCGCGCGGCAGTTTCCCCAAGCGGTCGGCGGTGATCCTGGGCATCGGCATCGTCGGCGCCTCGCTGTTTTTCGGCGACGCGGTCATCACGCCCGCGATTTCGGTGCTGTCGGCTGTCGAGGGTATGAACGTCGTCACGCCGACCTTCCAGCCCTATGTGGTGCCGCTGACACTGGTCATCCTGGCCATGGTGTTCGCGGTGCAGCGCTTTGGCACCGGCGGGGTGGGATGGTGTTCGGCCCGGTGACCGCCGTATGGTTCCTGGCAATTGGCCTTTCCGGTCTCAACCACATCATCGCCGATCCAGAAATCCTGTGGGCGGTGAGCCCGCACTACATCGTCGCCTTCCTGATCCATTCGCCCGACGTCGCTTTCGTGACCATCGGCGCCATCTTCCTCGCCGTCACCGGCGCCGAAGCACTCTATGCCGATCTCGGCCATTTCGGATGCAGGCCCATCGTGGTCGCCTGGCTGTGGATCGTGTTTCCCTGCCTGCTGCTCAACTATGCTGGGCAGGGCGCTTTCGTGCTGGCGAAGAACGGTCACGTCGGCCACCCATTCTTCGAGATGAACGAAGGCTGGACGCTGATCCCGATGGTGGTGCTGGCAACCGCCGCGACGGTTATCGCCAGCCAGGCGGTGATCTCCGGCGCCTTCTCGCTGACCAGGCAGGCGGTGCAGCTCAATATGCTGCCGCGTCTCGAAATCCTGCACACCTCGGAACGGCAGTCGGGCCAGATCTACATGCCACGTGTCAATCTGTTGCTGGCGCTGGCGGTGATGCTGCTGGTGGTCGGTTTCGGCGAATCGAGCAAGCTGGCCTCGGCCTATGGCATCTCGGTGACCGGCAACATGCTGGTGACGACGGTGCTGCTGTTCGTCGTCATGACGCGCATTTGGAAATGGCGCCTGTGGGTGGCGGTGGCGATGACGGCGGTGTTCGCCTTCATCGACATCGGCTTCTTTGCCTCCAACATCGTGAAGGTGTTCGAGGGCGGCTGGGCGTCGCTTGCGGTGGCCTTCACCATCGTTCTGGCGATGTGGACCTGGG
>NZ_JAMYSB010000048.1:0-8858 GCF_040321695.1 Mesorhizobium sp. M0292 | reverse complement strand
TCAAGGGGTCATCGATAATGATGATGTCGCCACCCCGGCCGGTTAGCTGACCACCGGTCGAGGTCGCCAGGCGTCCACCGCCGAGTGTGGTCTGCAGTTCATTTTCAGTGTTCTTGCGCGGGCTAACCTTGAAGGTCGGAAACATCGACCGGTACCAGGCGGTGTTGACGACCGTTCGAAAGTCGTTGGCGTGCTTGACCGCAAGTGGTTGAGCATAAGAGACGCAGATCATTTTCTTCGACGGATCACGGCCAAGAATCCATGCCGGGAACGCGACCGAGGTTGTGACCGACTTCAACGATCTTGGCGGCATCGTAATGATCAGGCGCTTGCACTTGCCCGCGGACACGCGGTCGAGCTGATGCGCAATGGCGCGAATGTGCCAGTTGGGCAAATACTTGGCGCCTGGATCGACGGCGGAGAAAGCCAGCGCCACGAAGGTCGCCAGGTCAACGCGGGCCGCGCCCAACAGCAGCTGAAGGGCAGTCGGTGCAACGGGCGAAGAGGATGGTCGGCCCGGTAGGGGGATTGGAGCGTTCATTCCTCGTCTCCCTCGTCGCCGGTCTTGGAACGGGTCTCGGTATCGTTCTCTGGCGAGTCCTTGTGGTCGAGATAATCCCGCATCATGTCGACCATTGTTTGCGGATCGAACACGTCGACCTCTGCATCGGGTTGCCGGCTTTCCTCAAGTTCGGCACAACGGGATGCGAGCTGAAGAGCATGGGCCGCCGACCGGAAATCGCCTGAAAGCGCATTGTTGCGCATTTTGAGGAGGATGGCCTCGAGCGCCGTCACCGTCGTCGTCCTGCCATTCTGCTGGATTTGGATCGGCCCAAAGAGCGTCTCGCGTACGATAGTGTTCATGTTCTTTTTGCCTTTCGGCCGGCCTTTCGGATTGCCTGACATTCCTTTCTGGAACCGGGTTTCAGCCGGAGGCTTGCCGTAGCCTATCGAGTAGTCGGCAGATTTCTTTCTCCGGGTGGTCACAGCACGCCTCCCACAGTTTCAGGCGCTGGGGTGGCGGACGCTGTTTTGGCGAGTACGCCGGAAGCTTTGACGCTTCCACGCTGCTCGAACAGTTCCTCGAAAGTCTCGCCCGTGGTGGCGAGCGTTGCCTGCTTGCCCGTATGCCTTTCGAAGCGGCGGATGATCAGATCGCAATAGACAGGATCGATCTCGATAAGGCGTGCGTGGCGCCCGGTCTTGTGCGATGCGAGTAGCGTGCTGCCCGAGCCGCCAAAAGGGTCCAGCACGACGTCGCCGCGGCGGCTGACGTCGAGCAGAGCGTCGGCAACCAGAGCGACAGGTTTGACGGTGGGATGCGCTTCGAGCTCTTCCATTCGCGAGGTGCCAAAGCTGTTGGCGCCGCGATAGGTCCAGACATTGCTGCGGTGACGTCCATGTTTGCCGAGTTCAACATTATTGCGATGCGGCTCCTTGCCATTCCTGAACACCAGCACCAGTTCGTGCTGAGAGCGGTAGAGGCTGCCCATGCCGGCATTAGTCTTGTTCCAGACGCACAGATTGAGCAGATCGCCGAACGTCTGTTTACCCGCCAATGTGGTCTCTGCGATATGACGCCAATCCATGCACACGAAGGCGATAGCGCCCGGCTTGCTCGACCCAGCAATCAGTGAGAACGACTGTTCCAGGAACCCTGCGAACTCGTCGTCGGACATCTCGCCGGATGCCATTGCAAATTCCCGGTGGCTCGTCTTGCCAAGCCCGCTGACGTGTCCGCCGATCGGAACGTTGTAGGGCGGGTCTGTGAAACAGACGGACGCCTTCTCCCCCTGCATCAGCGTCTCGAAATTCGCTGCCGAAAGCGCGTTGCCGCAAAGCAATCGATGATCGCCGAGCAGGAACAGATCGCCAGGCCGAGTTACTGCTGGTCCTGTTGATTTCTCCGGAAGGCCCGGCTCATCCTCATCGACTTCATCGTCCTGATTGTCGGGCGAGAACTCGCTGATGATCAGGTCGACCTCCGGGATATCGAAGCCGGTGATCGCGACGTCGAAGTCGAGATCGACTAGCGCCTGTAGCTCAATGGCCAGGATCTGCTTGTCCCAGCCGGCCTTCTCGGCGAGCCGATTGTCGGCAACAATGTAGGCGCGTTTTTCGGCAGCGCTGAGATGGGTGATGGAAAGCGTCGGCACCTCCTTCAGCCCGAGCAGGCGCGCTGCCGCTAGGCGACCATGGCCAGCAAGGACATTGTTGCTCTCGTCGGTTAGAACTGGGTTGGTGAAGCCGAACTTTTGGATGCTGTCGGCAATCTGTCTGATCTGTCTCTTGGAATGGGTCCGTGCGTTGTTGCTGTAGGGGATGAGTGCGTCGATTGAAACTGAGTTGATTTTGGTGGCCATGAGATCCTCTGAACGTCGAGCGCGTTAACTGACAGCGCCCCTTCGCTGAGAAGAAATCTCAATGTTTCTGATTCAAGAAAAGTGAAAGAAGTGGCCATTCACCGATTTGATGCCGTAAAAAGATTTCTGTGGACGCAAATGGTCGGCACTAGAGAGCGGGATGGCCCGGCAAAAAATTTTGTCGGGACATATGATAATCACAAGGTACCGACAAATATTTTTACTTTGACCTTCTCGGCGTCTGCAGTCGTCCACTCTGATACTGAGGAACGATAGCCTGCCTCAACTGTTCATCACCCAAAGCGCGACTGGGTCAGCCGACAGCTGACGTGCAAGAGTTCATCGATTAAGCAATCGTGCGTCGCAAGCCAAAAGCACATCGCCTAACTAGCGTTCTGGTTGAGCCGCGAAGCCAATGCTTTGGCCTCGGCTGGAGACAGCCGACTGAGCGCCATACGTAGCGCTTCGCAAAGTCCGTCGAGCATCGGCTCGCTACCTTCCGAACCCATATGACGATGCGCTCGATGCTGGAAGAAAAGGCAGAGCCAAAGCTCGAGCGCACTGCCTTCCCATTTGCCGGTCTCGCGGACTCGCGCTGACATCGCGTTGGAAAGTTCGGCAAGAGGGTCCATTCCTCCGGTGACCTCGTAGCCATTCAGGAAATGTGCGAAACGCCCTGATTGATCCCAGGCGAACGGTATCGGCATCGCCGAGAAGTCGCCCTTTAAGGCCAGTCGTTCCCACTTGAGAAGCCGTGTCATTCGGCGGCTTCCGCTAGTACGCTAAGCCGAGGCCGGATCAGAGAGACAAAGCGATTTGCTGCATCGCAGAGCCAGTCGAGTAGCTGGTCATCGCTCGCGAAGTCCGAGCGTGGCCTGAACACGCCGAGTTCCGCACAGAACGGTGCGGCGGATTTCGACCTCGCGATCAGGTCAAGGCTACCTTCGCTGCGCAGCTCTGCAATGTCGTTGTGGAACTCATCAAAAAGGGTCTGACCGTCCTCGTCACGAAAGGTCAGGAACAGCCCGACCTCAGCTCTGGTGCCGGTCGAACGAAAGCCTGTTATCCAGCCGATTGGCTCGGGTAGGGGAATCCTGACCCAATTGTCGCCGCCATGCCGCGGGGGCAGTTGGTCTGAGTGGTCGAATTGCACCTGATCAATGAAGCGCTGCCAGAACGCGCGGTTGATGCTTCGCCGGTTGACGCGGTCTGGATCGACAACGCTCTCCATACTCTCGTCAGCCTGGGTAGCCCCTATCTCTTGGGTCTCCAATTGGAGCGGTATGCCTTCACCGTTGACCAAAACTCTCTGCTGAAGGACTTCGGTACGCAGTGGCACCATTGGCACCACGACAATGGCTCCTGATGCCGCCTGCCAAAGCTGGATCTCAAGCAATGTCAGTTGCGCCAGGCCGGCGCCTTGCGAATTTAGATGCTCGGCAATCGCATGCGTATCCGAGCGGATGCCATCTCCGGCGATAATGAGCTGAAAGTCACCCAGCTTTAGCGATTGCGTCATGGCATCAACAAATGGAGCCTCCTCGAGCTCTGGCCACCGAAGCTTCGCCGCGGCAAAGATCGGGTTCGGCACATGGGTTGCCAGCTTGCGTCTTATCCCCGCGGTCAGATCGCCAAAGCTCCAGCGTCGCAGCAGCGCGGCATACTCCAGGATTTGCGCCAACACCTCCCGACGCGCCTGCGGGTTACGCCAAAGCTTGCACTCAATAATGACCAGTCGGCCGGTTCTTGCCACGCCCAGAATATCCGCGAACACTGTCCCGCTTGCACGAGGAATGGCGAGTTCCCGGCATAAGGGGACGACATCGCTCAAGCCGCCATCAAGCCGGTCGGCCACGATCAACTCTGGATGCCGAAACAGCAGATCTTGTAGCCAACGCTCGTCATAAGCGTGCTGCGACAGCGCATTCGAATCTGGCGCCTGGCCTGATCTAGGCGTTGCGTTTTGCGTTAGAGAACGACGGGCCAGTGTCTCGGTATCTGTTGAATTGAAGTCGGAAAATAATAAAGCACTCATTCGAGGGTCGCCATCTCCAATATTTTGTCATGAAAATGGAAACCATCATCGGAAATATTTCGATTATATTATTCCGACGTTCACGACAATTCATGATACGGATTTGCGCTCGATCTGGAACGACAGTCAACTCGAATTGTCGAGGCCATCTGCTCTCGGCGAGCGAATTGGGCACACGGCGCCCAAAGTCGCATAATATGCAGTCGGGAACTGGCGACCGGTTGACCATCAGCTCCAATAATGCGGACTTGAGCGCCTGCACGGGCCTTGCAGCTAGAAGGATGGCGGACGAAATCGAATAGGTCTGACGGGCGAGTGGGATCTGGGCGACCCGGGACCTTTTTGGGCTCTTCCGAGAGTTCGGAAGGCGGAGGGTTCACAAAAGGGAAGACATCTAGGGTATGTGCAGGGCGGTGTTACCCGACGCGGTTCTAGGTTGTGGACTCATAAGCCCGAAGCCACAGCCGGACGGATCGACCTTGCGATTCGTTTCCAGGCACCGGTTGGGTGGCTACGATCCGGCATTCGTGGTATGTTTTTGCGGCCTTGAAAGCATGACCCGTACCGCAGTTTGCCTTGGGAGATGCCAAATGCGCATGTCCTTGCTTTTCATTCCACTACTGCTTGCACCGATTGTATCGCATGCCGCCGGCATTCACGACGCCGCCATGAAGGGCGATGTCGCGGCGATCACGGCAGCGCTCGACGCTGGTGCCGGCGTCGATGAGAGCGACGGGCGCACGACACCACTCTATCTTGCGGTCAAAGGCGGTCATTTTGCAGCGGCAAAACTGCTCATTGAACGCGGTGCCGACGTCAACGCCGTCCCGGACCCGCGATTGGGTCCTGCCCTTATTCTGGCTTTGGCAAAACGCAGAACCGATTTGATCAATCTGTTGCTGGACGGGGGCGCAAATCCAAATTCGAAGCGCAGCCGCGAAAACGTTATCCACATCGCGGTCAATCTCGGTTGCCTCGATTGCGTGAAAGCACTGGTTGAGGCCGGCGCGGACGTGAATGCGAAGACAAAGGACGGCAAGACACCGCTCCATCTGGCAAAATTCAAGGGGCAACGCGAAGTTGCTGACTATCTCATGTCGCACGGCGTCGTGTTGCCAACGCCAGCTCCGATCTCGATGAAGTTGGCTGCTGCCGATGTCGAGAAAGGCCGAACCTACTTCACACACGTGTGCCACGGTTGCCACAATGCCGAGCCACAGGGAGGGATCAAAACGGGACCGAACTTATGGGGCGTCGTCGGCCGCGATAAGGCATCCATGGCAAACATGCGTTACTCCGACACCTTGCTGGCTTTAGAGGGTGTATGGACGTACGAGGACCTGAACAAATATCTGCTTGAGCCCATGCTCACCACGCCGGGTGTTTACATGGAGGTGCCTGGCGTCCCGGACGAGACCGAACGGGTCAACCTGATCGCCTACTTGCGTACACTCAGCGACAAACCGCTCCCACTGCCCTAGGAGCTATTAGGCAAAAGGGCCGAGGTTGGTCGAAAACGTTGACCGACTGAACGTCGTTTATGAGTACACGCCCTAGCAACGGATTCGTTCTGGAAGTCCCTTGCATGGACCTTGCTGATTTTTATCATCTTTCAGGTTGCATATTTCCTATTTTCATTCGCGCTTTTCGACAAGTTTTGGATGAAAAGGACCGAAGAAAAACCGAACCCTGCCGAGCCTACCTGTCGAGACGGCGGTGTCTCATCTGAAGGGCGGTCGATGACGCTTTGAGGGAGACCGCCAGACACGAGAGCATGCGATCATGCTAATCTTTGCGAACCATGCGAATGAAGGAAAGCCGTGGCAGCGCCAACAATCATCGAAAAGCGCGCTGGCGCTGGATGTCGCCACGGAGATCGTCGACAGGGTGCGGACCGACGACGCCGAAGCCGAGGAGCGCGAGGTAGGTCTAAGGAGGAAACACAGATGGCTGCCTATCTGATAGCGGATGTAGACGTAAAAGACGCTGCCTTGTTCGAGGAATATCGGCGGGACGTTCCCGCTACCGAAGAGCGGTACGGTGGGCGGTATCTGGGCCGCGGTGGCGCCACCAAGGTTCTGGAAGGTGATTGGGATCCACACCGACTGGTCATTGTCGAATTCCCCGACATGGCGTCATTGATGGGCTGGTATAATTCGCCGGAATACGCCCGGCTGATCGAGATCCGCAAACGTTCCGCTAACACCAGGATCATCGCTTTAGAAGGGATTGCAACGCCTGCGGCGTGACCCATGCAGCCAGCGGACCCGACGACAGTTGGCGTCCTCAGCGTCATTTCTTCCTCACGGCGAGATGCCGTCGGCAGGGATCAGGCAGCGTTTGGACATGAAGGCGTCGCGGAACGCGGGTGCTGTATTGATGCCCTCCATCCTCGCGTTGTCTTCGCACAGGCCGTCAAGGACGCCCTCAGCCAGAGCCATAAAGTCCCGCGCGCTTCCGTACCACGGCGAACGGCCGTCCAGGACATCTCTGGCAATTCTGCGGTGCAGACGAGCGAATTGATCAAACCGCCCGCCTCCTTATAGCCATTCATGAAATGCGCAAAGCGCGCTGACTGACGCCAACGGAAGGGACGCGGCATTTGCGAGAAGTCGCCTTCCAGGGAGCGTCGCTCCCATTCCTTCAACTCGTCAGGTGTCTGGTGACCGCCGTGTTATCCCGATCATGCGAAGACGTTCGCTCCGGTGCGGGACGACTTCAAGTCCTTTTCAAGGGTGTTGGGAGGTTGGCCCTGCACAACCAAGGGGCACGATCAGCTTCTGCACCTTCAGACACATCGTGATAACCTGTCGGCCATGAAATCGGAGGCTTGAGAGAAACGTGGGCGGGCCCAGGAGACTAATTTCTGCCCATGGGAAGGCGATGTCCGCGCTAGCCGGAATGTCAGCTACCGAAGATCCGCCGCCTGAAGGCTGCCAGTCCGCTAATGGCCGCCCCAAAGCTGCCGGTCAACACAAGATCGCATTGGAACCGATCCTTCGCATCCCCCGTTATCGAATGGAAGGGACATTACTTGTCATTAGGAGATGAAGAATGAAGCGGCTTCTTTTTGCCACTGCCATGATGGCTGTTTCCAGCGGGCTTGCGTTCGCGGGGACGACGGGGACAACAGGGACGACGTCGAGTGGCTCCTCCACTACCACAACGATGCCGACGACAGATAACAACACGGATTCGACCACAACGAAGTCGACCAATTCGAACTCAGCGAAGGACTGTGCGCCGGGCCAGCAGAGTGGCAGTGCCAAGCAGGCCGCTCCTGGTCAACAGGATGACACCAGTGCCAAGTCCGCAGCCCCTGGACAGATGAAAACGACTGCCGAAGGTTGCTAATTGTGCCGGGAGAGGCCTGTTTGCACCGGCCGGAATGGATGCCTCCCGCTGCCGACCGGCGGCAACGGTCCGGCCCGTGCGCCTTCGATCAGTGCGGGCCGTTTTTCTGAAAGAACCTCCCTTAATCGTCCAACGAGCCTGCAGCCTTTTCTTGGGCGAGCCGGAATGCATAGTTGGTTGCGATGTGATTGTTGAAAGCGGCCTTGGCGAAGGCAGATTTGAACGCGACAAACGCCTCAAGCGGCACGTCCAGGAAATCGTATTGCTTCCCCCCTGGCTCAAAACCAGACAGAGAACCCTGGTCCGGGTCAATAGTCGAACTTGGGCATCGAGGTCGACGGCATGGTGCGTTTCAAGAAACCAGCGTGAGCCGCGGCCAGCCGGGTATGGACCGCCCTACAGGCTGAACTGTATTCGAAGATGTGGCCGGGCGTAGAATGACGTCTCGTTCCGCCGCTTCGCGCGCCGCCCTGATCGGAGTTTTCGCGTTGACGGTGTGGGTGGCCGTCACGGCATCGCCTGCCATCTCCTCAACACGGTATTTCGGCACTTTTGTTCCTACGCGTCGGTAGCAACTCCGCTTGTTTGGGGGTCGCCCTCAAAGAGGAGAATAAGGTGGCAAGCTCGGGTCGCCCTGCCGCCGGGGGGGTGACCCGGCGGCTTGCACGTTCGACTAGGGTCGCTTCACCTGTGACCGCCTTACGGCGTTGCCGCAGGAGTCTGCTTGGCAGCCATCTCGTCGATCTTCTCGGCAAGCACGCCGTTGGCCCATTCGGTGACCTCGGCGTCGACCGGCTTGTTGGCCATATCGGCGAGCGCGTCATCCAGCGACGGGACGGCGGCAGCAGCATCGGCCGCCGCTATATTGGCGGCATCGAGAGCCGCCTGCGCTGCGTCAATCTGCTCCTGGGTCGGGACTTGGTCGGCCGGAGTATTCGGGTCGTTCAACTTGGCGTTCAACGCGTCGACTTCGGCTTGGGCGGCATCTACCGCGGCTTGGGCACCCTTGGCGGCCGCCGACGCTGTCACATAAGCCTGAATGCCGGCGAATTTCTTGCTCTTGGAGTTCATATAAGCGTTGATGTTGCGCTGCAGCGAGTTCAGCC
>NZ_JAMYSB010000047.1:0-12872 GCF_040321695.1 Mesorhizobium sp. M0292 | reverse complement strand
CACCACCGTTTCCACCCGCGCCAGCGAAAGCAGGAGCGGTCACTAGCGCAAGCGCGGCAAGCGCTGCCAACAGCGTTTTTCGGGATGTCATGGTACCTCCTCAGGCGAATAGCCACCTCGCCGATTCGTTATAGAGCGGCTTATAAGAGTTTCCTAATTCGACTGAATGAACTTTAGATAAATGCTTGTTGCAATGAGCGACTGACGACTGCGGAGCGCTTTGTAACCCTCTGAAATGTAGCAAAAAATCCGGAGTCGCAGACCGTATCGCCCTTTGCGCGACTGAAGTCCCATACCGATCGACTTGGTCGGGCGATGCACAACTGCGGAATGCTTGCGGCATTTCGGAGTATGGCGTCACCGTGTGGCTGTGACTGCGCATTGGTAGACAACTCGCCGGGCGAAGACCCCAACTACCTCGAGCCCGGCGAGCCTTACACCTGATCAGAGTACGCGATCAGGACCGGGGATCAGCCGGCGAAAGATGTGGGTGCAATATGGGCGCCAAACTATTCGTCCCAAATTGGGACCATGCTGCGGCCGGCAAGCTGCGCTTAGGTCTCATAAAAGACTTAGGCGCTGGCATCGGAAATGGCGATCGCTGGTTAGATCGCTCCTTCCTCCGTTTGTATGATTCGTTGGCATTGGCAGTCGTGCGCATATTGTTTGCCGGACGGCGCTGAGTCTCACCGGTCGAGCCCAGCGGCCCGCCCGCCGCAAAGTGTCCCCCCGCTACAAAGGCTGCTGGGCCGTCCTAGCGCCGATCTGCTCCGGCAATGGCCGCGTGAATGCCCGCTCGACTCCAGCAACAGCTTCATCCTTGGTTGCGACGGTTCCGCGCGCGCCGCCGTCATCGAGCGTATCTTACTCGCCTAACCCGGATCGTGCCGCGTCCGCTTTCCGGGACGCACGGATCTATGCTCAACAGCTAATGTCAGGCGCGTACCTGAATTGGTCCTCGAGCCGAGATAGCGCGTTAGTCGATACACGACATTGCGATGTCCAGGAATCGACCGTTTCGCGAACAGCGATGACTACTCGGAGCTGCTATCTCGTTTGCGCCACGAACTGTCCCCTGCCCTCAATGCTTCCAACGTCTCATTTGGGGCCGTATCCGGACGGTCTGCTTCTAGGAAGCGCTCGTCGGTAAGCTGCCGTTCGAGTTCACGGTCATCGAGCGAAGTTTGCCTTGTCAACTGACGAATACGCTGCTTTGACGACCAAGTTTAGCGGGCGCTCTTACCGGCCGGCCCCTTGGCGGCTGGAACAGGGCCGGTAGCGGATCGGCAGCTTGCGGAGCCACGCAGCCGAAGAGCGGTCATTCCATGACGTTGCTTACAGCTCCAGGAGGAGTGTCACCCCTCCTGGAATAACAACCTGCCATTCGTCAACGCCTCCTTCCAACCTGGGGAGAACCGCCGGAAATCAGGCTGTCAGATGCACACCGTCGCGTGGAGTCATTCATCGCGCCAGTATGGGTGGGAACAGCTGAATTGGCGCGAGCCAACCAGACGGCGTTTGGTCTCCGATATCGGTCCTCGGACGGGCAGATCATTCGCGGTCATGTTGGGTACGACGCTGTAACCCTGATCGACAAGCTGCAGTTTCAGCTCCGCGAGGTGGCGCCTGAATCCATTTTCGATGTAGCTGCGCGGATACCGCCATCCGTTCCTGCATGCTCGCACGAGAATGTCGGAATACAGTTCAGAGCTGGCAGCTTGCAGCGCTTCTTCGGAAGTCAGTTTGCTGTTGGTTTGGGTACCTTCGGACAAGCATGGCCCCACCGACACCAAAAGCACCAGTATTACGGTCAAGACAGACAACTTTGTCATGGAGCCCTCCGTGTTCTGGATCGACCAGGCCTGCCAAGCAACCTGCCCTGCCGATCTGCAGAGACTAGGATGCTGACCCGTCGCATGGAATCGTGCAAATGCAGTGTTTTCGATATCGCATCTGTAGTATTTTCATCCTGATGTAAGGCCATCGGGTTCTGGCCACAGGTCGGCAGCAAGGAAAATGGAACGATGCTTCGCGCCGTAGGCAATCCTCTCGCCGGCTTATCGGATCGGGAGTTGATGGTCGCGGCAAAGTTTGCGGAGGGCATGACTTATCGCGAAATCGGCGAAACACTTTTCATAGCGCCTACCACCGTTCGGACCCATCTTTCGGCCATTTATCGGAAGCTCGATGTTCGCAGTAAAGTGGCGCTTGCTGGGTTACTTGCCGATCACCGCCAGCAGGACCGCAGCCATGCACCACCCGGAAGTCTTTCGACCGACGAGCCGGGTCCGCCGGTCCTCGCAGTTCTCCCGTTCGACAATTTAAGCGGAGAAGAACGCTGGACTCGTATCGCTGATGGTTTGTCGGCGGACCTCATAGTTGATCTCTCTCGCTACCGGGACCTTGCGGTGATCGCCCGCCAAACAATGCTTTCCTACAAGGGACGGCGTGTTGACGTGCGAGCTCTCGGACGAGAGTTGAATGCCGACTATGTGATCGAGGGAAGTTTTCAAGTGGACGGGCAGCGGGTGCGCATCCGCGTCCAACTCGTCGACGCCCACACAGGGGTCGATGTCTGGACGATGCGTTACGATCGTTCCGCGAACAACCTGTTTGCGATGCTGGACAGCGTGACCGAAAACGTCATCAATGTCCTTGCAACTTGCCACGGTCAGCTCGCCAATCTGCGACGCGATGCGGCTCGTCGGAAGGCTCCAGCAAGTTTGCAGGCCTATGACTGCTATCTGCTTGGGCTTGAGCAGAAGCACCTTTTCACCCGTGAGTCGAACAAGGAGGCGATACGGCTACTGGCGCGTGCGATCGAACTCGACCCGGGTCTAGCAAGAGCTTGGACGGCGCTGGCACTTGCGCATGCTGTGGAAGCTATCAACGGGTTTACCGACAACCTTTCCGGCTCGATCGAGAGCTGGAGCCAATGTGTCAAGCAAGCGCTGGCGCTTGATCCGGCCGACATTTACGCCCGCATAATGCTTGCCGATCTTCGGGCATTGCAGGGCGATGTCGAAGCTGCTGTCGAAGAACATGACCGAGTGTTGGTGGCTGCTCCAAATGACGCGGACTCACTTGCCTTTCTTGCGGGTAGCCTTGCTCTTGTTGGCAGCGACCCGAAGCGTGGCTACGAACTGGCCAAGCGAGCGGTCCGGCTAAATCCTTATGTTCCCTGGTATTATGGAATGCTCGCTCGATGCAGCTACGTTCTAGGCTTTTACCGTGAATCACTGGTCGCGCTACGTCAATCTGCGCCAGATTCGCCCGCCACCCTTCTGTTTGTGGCAATGGCTCATGCGATGCTCAATGAAACTCCTCAGGTCGCCAGGATCAATTCGCGACTGAAGGACGAGTTCCCGAATTTCACGGCTGAGGTGTTCATCAGAACCTATCCGGTTACCAATCCTGTCGCCATTGCTGCAATCAGAGAAGGCGCCCGTCGTGCGGGTTTGGCCTAGCTTCTTCACTCTGGTCACCTCAGAGGCGCATTGCTCCTGGGCAGCATTGGGGCCGCAAGCGGACCGTCAGCTTCGCGGTGAAAATCCTCAGAAAGCGGGCCAGCATGTAGTCGTCGCGGCTGAAAGAGGGGCGTGACGCGCAAGGAATAGGTCCTGGTTTCACCTGATCACCTACGCAGGCAGTTTGACGATCATTGAGCGGCGAGAACGCGGCCCGAGGCAGGAGCTTTGAGCCGATTTTACGATCGACCTTCAGGCTTGTCGAGCCGTCTCGAGGTTACTGCCGAAAAACCGAGCCTCCATGCCGGCGCCCTGGGGAGGCAAGACAGCCAGCAACTGGACGGCTCGTGGATTTAGCACCGTTCAACCCAGAGCGTTTTGTCGAGATGCAGGCGTATCCGCTGGCCTTCCGCGAAGGACAGCGCAAAGGATTCCAGGCCCAATGAGCGTGTAATTTCCTGGTCGGTCTCTATGATGCGGACGACCCATTCGCCACTGGCTCCGACTACTTCCACGCAACGCGTGGCCCTGCGAATTGGCACCACGTGCCCATCACATCCTCCCTACGAAACGCAATGGCAAGTCGATTTAAGACGGTCGTAGTCGGGAATTCAATAACAAATGCTTGCTCGGAATCGGACGAGCCATCCTGGAAGGGCAGTACGAAGGCGTTGAATGGCTAACTTGTCATGCCACCTCGGTCAGGCGAGCCCTCCGGGGAGCCTCCCGTGAGATAGCCTCTGCTTCAGGTCGTTGGCATTCAGGATGGCTGCCAGCTCTTCAGCATACTCCATGTCGGGAAGGTCGACAGAAGGGTGGCCCACTACAATAGCCGGCTGCCCGGTGAAAACGTCGAACACCGCCCACGTCCCATCCGGTTCCCGCCTTACCTCGTACCGCAGAGTTGCCATGAGGGGATCACATAGGTCGCCGTTAGGGTGGGAATATTTGGTCCACGGTGACGCGGGGCCGCCTGAAAGCACCGAGACACAGTCGGCGCTCAGTAACGCGCCCGCCCACCCGACATGTCGAATACCGCGCCGGTATTGAAGTTGCTGGCGTCCGAGCACAGCCAGGCCACCATGTGGGCAACTTCTTCGACCCGGCCGAGCCGGTTCATTGGACTATCGACGATCATTGTCTCGACAGCTGCGACCCCGAGGTTTCGGATCATGTCCGTATCGATTGGCCCAGGAGCGACGCAGTTCACGCGTATGTTTGTATTGGCGACCTCACGCCCAAGCGCCTTTGTGAAGACTACGATACCTGCGCTGGAGGCTGAATAGGCGGCAAGGTTGGCAAGACCTTCCTTGCCCGCCAAAGAGCCCATATTGACAATGCGGCCAACACCCCATTTTCGCATGTGGGGCAAAACCAACTGCGTCACTTGCATCGTGCCGATCAGATTGGTTTCGATGATGCTTCGCCAGTCTGCAGGTTCGTGTTGGTCAAACGGGTGAAGGGTTCCTAGATAACCGGCGTTGTTAACCAGAACGTCTATACGCTGGCCACGACCGACGATCATGTTGATCGCATGGGTTACCTGATCGCGGCTGGTAATATCGACCTTCGTAGACACCACACCCTTCAGTTCGATCTGATCTCGATCCCACACGTGCACTGCAGCACCCGACGCTACAAGGCGCTCTACGATTGCCTTGCCGATACTCTTTGCTCCGCCGGTTACGACGGCTGTCTTGCCAATGAGGTCATATGATACCGGCACAAAGCCCCCATTCATGCGTGTTCACACGGGCTAAGTTTAGCAGGATCGCATATTTTCGCCAGCGGCCAGACCGGTGTCACCAGGTCTTGGCAGCGCCGGAGCCAAGCTATGACCTGGTCGGCAGCGAGCTCCAGATCGTACACCGACGATGTTGTTCTTTGTCCCGCTCTCCTCCGGCGACACGCCATTGCCCAGTTTGAAAGAACCAAAGAGACAATCAGGACAGGCCGGCGATATTTCGATGAGGGGGGCTTTCGCCATTAGTTAGCGCAGGCTAATATGTGTTCTTCGCGGTCAGAGAGCCGCCTGCATGTTGGGCAGAGATGCTTTAGCACCTACTACAATCGTGCCAGCCGCGATGCCTATCCCCATTTGCCTTGGCGTCTCCCCCGACGGGCTCTGGCTAGAAGCATTCCAAACCGATCAGGACATCCGCGCGTATTGGAGGCGTGGTGCGCGCCGTTTTGCTGATCATCGAGCTTGTGGCAATTCACCTGCTGCCCTGACGTAGCAGCGCTGTCTTGATGGCGCTATCGCTGTAGCGGTCGGACGGCTCTAGTGCGCCTTCTCCGCCTCCATCGTTGAGCGTCAATTTCAGCTCGAGCGGGCTGGACGGGGGAAGCGCGGGCGCATGACCGTGGTGCCTACATTCGTCGTGACCAGGCGCCCACCTCATATCGGCCGACCACCACGCTTCCGCTTGCATAAGCCTCGGCGCGAATTCGATCTTGCAGCGTTTCGGGACCGAGTTCTGAAGCTGCGATAACGCCCATCTGCTCCATGACCGGAGCCATGGTCGCTGCGAGATCGGAGATCAGATCAATGCCGCTCATACTGTCTGATCCACCTCCGGCGAGAGCACTTACCGCCATGCTAGGGGCCGGCAGCCCGGCTTTTACGAAGGTCGCATGGAGCTGCAAGCCCATGTTGGGGTTGGTCCCTACACGACGAAATGTCTCCACAATGCACCGAAAGCAGTTGTCGTACGTTGGGACGGAGGGAAACGAGGCAGCGCCAGTCCAGTCGACTTCGTGGAATACCATCACGCCGCCGGGACCAAGATGCCGCGCAACCCCTCTCAACATCTCGGCCGGATCGGGCGCGAACATTAGGACGTATCGGCCAACAACGGCGTCGAACGCTATATCGAAAGTGAAGGTGGCAGGATCACACTGGTGGAAGATTACATTCTCCAAACCACGTTGCGCGGCTCTCGCCCGAGCAGCGTCAAGAGCCTCCGCCGACCTGTCAGTGCCGATAACAAGACCTGTGGGTCCGACAATATCAGCCGCGAGAAAGGCGACATCGCCAGCGCCGCTCCCCACGTCAAGGACATGCATTCCCGCTCGAAGGCCAGCTCGCCGCAGGTAATCCCGCGTCATCGGGTCAACCAATGCCGCCTGCGTCGCCAGCCTTCTCAGTTCTCGTTCCGAATGTCCCAACTCGTATTCGTGCTGACGTTCGCTTGTCATACTGGCGTCCCCCGGATGAAAAAGCACAACAAATCAGGGCTTGAATGCAGGCCTTGGCGCAATCCGAAGCCGAGCGGCTCATGCCTACTTTAGAGATGTCTAACATAAATATCTGCAAGGGTGCCGTCTAGGCGCACCTCAAACGAGAGAAGTCCTTCAGAGAGGGCGCGACGGCTTGGCCACCAGCACGGCAGACGACAAAAGCGCGTTGTCCAGCAGGGGCCTTCTGGCTTCTGGTCAGGCACGGATGGGCTCAACTCAATGTCACTCCGATTCGAGCGCGATTGTATCGCCCGCGCTCTGGAAAGAAGCTCAACATGGCGTGGAGCACGGGCGGCCTGTTGAACAGCGTAACAACTCAGCATAACGTCTTGAACACCGCAGCCGGGTGGCAAATGCCTTCTGATCTCGCAAATGAATTTCTTTGCCTGGCAGACTTCGAACCTGCTGCACGTGATCGTTTGCCCCATGCCGTCTATGAGTTTATCGTCGGCGCGGCTGGTGACGAAATTACGATGCGGGACAATGTAGGTGCGTTTGACCTGCTGCGGATCAGGCCGCGGGTTTTGCGGGACGTCTCGAAGATCGACACAAGCATTACGCTCTTCGGTGAAAGGCTCTCTCATCCGATCTTTCTGGCGCCAACGGCATTCCAACGCATGTCACACCCCGAGGGCGAGGTGGCTGCCGCTCGCGGGGCGGGCGAAGCCGGTGCGATATTCACTCTGGGGACCAGCGGAACAGCAACCATCGAGGAATGCGTGGCCACAAGCCCTGTGCCGATCTGGTTCCTGTTGTATTGGCAGAGCGATCGAGGTTTCAACCGTGACCTTGTCGCCCAAGTCGCTGCGGGCGGAGCGAAGGCGATCTGCGTAACGGTGGATATGCCAACACTCGGCGATCGGCGAAGGCAAATGCGAGCCGGTTTCAAAATTCCCGATGCGCTCGCCACCCCTTATTTCAATGACCGCAATACAGGCCTCTTCAAGATCGGTGGTTCGCCAAAGCGTGCAATATTGACATGGCCGGATGTTGAGTGGCTTCGTTCTCTCACAGCTCTGCCTATTGTGTTGAAAGGCATCCTTGATCCTGAGGACGCTGAACTGGCGATAAGCTCAGGCGCCGACGCCATTGTGGTTTCCAATCATGGCGCACGGAACCTCGACACGCTGCCGGCAACGATCGATGCACTGCCGGCAATTGCCGAGCGGGTGGCCGGCAGGATTCCAATCATTATCGATGGCGGCATCAGACGGGGAACGGATGTTTTGAAGTCTATCGCTCTTGGAGCAACCGCGGTGATGATCGGCCGCCCATATGTTTATGCGCTTGCCTTGGGCGGATCGGATGGGGTCAGGCACTGTGTTGACCTGTTACGCCGGGAATTTGAAACGGCAATGGCGTTAACCGGGAGGACCTCAATTGGCGAGATTGATCGAAGTCTCATCTGGTGACAAGCAGGGGGATGGATGTCGCTGAGGGCTCCGGGGATGCCGACACGGACCATCTACTTGTGCTCTGGCCAAGGTTGGGACGTTGCTTCGATGTGCATTTCAGAGTGGCGGGCGGGTCCTTACAGGAGAAGAACATTTGCTTGAAGTGAGAGGGGTCCACAATCATCATGAAGATAATCTCACATGCGGAACAGCGGCGGGAGGAATGGCGAGTTGGAGTAGAAACCCGGATGCTTATATCCGCTGAGAACGGCGCGCTTCAGCTGTGCATTTTCGAGCAATGGGTAGCGCCGGCTATGGGCGCCCCGACGCACAGTCACCGTGTTGAAGAAGTGCTCTCTGTGGTCACCGGCAAAGCAGAATTTGGATCGACAACGAGTCGGTTAGCATAATCGAAGGGCAATCACTTGTTGTTCCGGCTAATCGAAAACACGGGTTTCGAAACGTCGGCTCTGAAACCCTTCACATATATGCCGTGCTCGCATCATCAATTTTCGAGGCGGCCTTTGATGATAGCGAGCCTGTCCGTCGCTGGGTTCTATCGGCGGCAGACTGATCCCGAATTTCGACGATTATCGAGGCGCGCAGTACGCGATCCGTGCCGTGGGCAACGAATGGGTCAAAGGAGTTCTGCGCTCTTTGATCGACAAAATGATAGCCTGCCCCAAAGAAGGTCATCGCACGCTCGCTGAGCGTATCTTGCTCGCCTAACCCACATCGCGCCAGAAGCCAGAGTACGCCGCGTCCACTTTGCGGTACTCACGTTTTTCTGCTTAACGGCTGAATTCAGGCGCATTGCGGTCGGAAATATTGGGCCGAATGCGGACTGGCGGCTTTCAGTGAGCAGCAATCAACAACGGACGATTGCACCATGCTTTTGAGGCCAGCCAAATGGCATTGTCGTCCTGGGCGGGTTGCATAAGGCTGCACTCCAAACATGGCTTTCAAGAAAGCTGGACGATTCCCTCAAGCGCCGCGTAGACCGAGATTCGCAGCCAACGGTCCATGCTTCGCGCGAGGCCGGGGTCGCCGATGAGGAAAAGGCCGCCCCTCTCTTTCTCACGCTCGATGCTGGAGCGGCCCTCCAGGATGGCTCCCAGCGAAACAACGCCGGTCTCGACGTAAAGATCGACGTCCCGGCCGGGGTCGAGCGAGCATAGCTCGGGCAAGTCTGAGCCTGGCTCGACCACAAACCAGTAATGGGGACACCTCGGTGGGGGATCGTCGCGGAAATGGAAGCGGATGACGGCGCGCCGCCGCGGCAGTTCAGCGAGGTCAATCTTTCGCCGCACGGCCCACATGAGGGTCGAAACATCCACGTCGGCGAGCGCGATCTCCGCCTGGATGTTGCATTGCGCCCATTCCGCCAGCGCGTTCATCGCCGGCTCGAGCCTTATCGACTTTTCGGTACGGAAATAGCTGATGGTGCCCGTCGCCCCGTCCTCGACGCGCTCGACCAGGCCCAACGCTTCCATTTCCTTGAGCCGCCTCGACAAGAGGGCGGACGAGACGTTGCCCACCCCCTTGCGAATGTCATTAAAGCGGGTCGAGCCGTTCCAGAGCTCGGTCAGGATTTGGATTGTCCAGCGTGGCTCCAGGAACTCGCAGGCGTGCGAGATCGGGCAGACCAGTCCGTAAGGCCGTCGCGTCATGGCTGACCGCTCCTTTGCCGCAGGTTAGGCCTTTCGGAGGTCTGAGGCCAGTTCACAATCTGAAGCGGAACGCTTCCGAAGCTGCCCTGGTGCCTTCTCGCCTTCTGCCGTCACGTGATCGTCATTCGCATCCCCGATCAACGGAGGTTCACCATGACCTGGCGTAACATGACGCAAACTACACCAGGCCAGACCGCACGGCGCGTGCCGCGCACTTTTCTTGACCCTCCGCTCGAACGCCTGCTGGCCCTTGTCCGTGAGTGGAGGACCCGCCGCAACATAGAGCGCGGGCTCGGTCACCTGTCCAACTTCCTTCTGCGGGACGTTGGCTTGACCGAAGCGGACGTCGAAGCGGCCTGCGCCGACAGCTTCGATAGGTCCGCCTCTCGCGCGCTCCAGAGTGCAGCGCAGAACCGCACGGGAAATTGGTGAGAAGGGAGAGCCCCGGGAGCGGAAGCCGTTTTGACGGCGGCAATTGATCAGCCGAACTCAGGGCCATCCCCAGTAGCGCCTTGGTTTCAGAGATCTAGCGCGCCGAAGCGATTCGAATGCATACTTCCAAGTGGTCGGCCGGCTCTTCGGATTCATCGTGAGGAACGTCTGCTGTTGGAAGAAACCCACCGAAGCTTTGACAACCGAGTTGAGGCGCTGAGCGCACGCTCGTGCGGTATAGTAGGTCCGATAGCGAGCTACGAGCACGGCACGATCCGCAACTATCGAAGCCCGGCAATGCGCAGCCCCTCTACATAGAGAGCCCGGTGCTTGTAGTGAACGATCGGATGAAACTTGTCTACCCATTGAAGGGATAGGGACGGTTGAAGGCGCTTGGCCTGCGAAAGCGCATGAACCGCGATGTCCATTTCACCGGCCATCCCAGCGGCCGCCGCGTACGTCCGCCATGCAGACCCAAAATGGGGCCGGAGTTCAACCGCGCGACATTCGCATTCGACCGCGTCTGCATATCGTCCAGCCATGAAATGACATAAGCCAAGGATGGAGAAATTCGCAGCATATGTGTGATCGCGAGGACTTAGCCTACCCGCGATTTCAAGATGGTCGAGCCCCTCGGCGGGCATGCCCCCATATCCGTAAGTTGAGCCCAGGATCGAATGCGCAAAGGCGAAGCTCGGGTTTAGCTCGATCGCTTCATTTAGTTCTCTCACAGCAGAGTCGAAGCCGCGCGAAATCATGTGGACAAACCCTGCCGCTAAATGCGTCCACGGGTCCTCGGGGTCGCCTTGGATTGCCCGCTGCGCGAGGGCGCGAGAGGTGGGCAGAATGTCTGCTGCGTTGGCCCATCCTGACAAAACGCGGGCCGCGTGAGCCCACGCCAACAGGCTGTTGGCGCGGGGATAGTCAGGATCGAGGTCCGTAGCCTGCTTCAGAAATCCCTGTGCAATCTCGATTTCCGTAGCCGAACTCCAGGTCCAGACATATGGCATCGCCTTCATGACGAATCCCCAAGCGTCAAGATTGGTGGGGGACCTGCTCTGAAAGCGTTGCTGTTCCGCCGTGTAGAGCCGCGGCTCGATCGTAGCGATGACACTTTCGGCAATCTGATCCTGAAGCGCGAAGAATTCCGACAATTCCACATCGTATCGTTCAGCCCACACTTGTACCCCGGTCGATGTGTCACTGACTTGCGCGCTTATCCGGAGGCGATGACCTGAGCGCCTTACACTTCCGTCCAGCACATACCGCACACCAAGCTCTCGACCGACTTGTTTTAAGTCGACCGCTTTTCCCTTGTAGGTGAACAAAGAGTTGCGGGCGGACACGAAGAGCCAACGAAGACGCGACAGCCGAGTAATAATGTCTTCGGCAAGGCCGTCGGCGAAGTATTCCTGTTCGGGGTCGCCGCCCATGTTCTGGAATGGCAAGACAGCAATCGAAGGGTTGTCGGGCAGCGCCAGCTGTTCGGAGGACCCGGCAGTCGCAGCCAGATCGGTTTTTGGGACTGTGTCGCGCATACGTAGACGATAGGTGCGCACCGGGCGTGCGATATTTTTGAGCTCTTTCTCGCCCAGATCGACAAATTCTTCCTTCAGTTTGTCGCGCACCTGTTCGTAAGCGGCGGCCGATAAACAGATGCCGTTCGGCTCAGCGATGCTTTCTAGACGGGCGGCAATATTGACACCATCTCCCATCAGATCGCCGTCGCTCTCCTCGACAACATCGCAGAGATGAATGCCGACGCGAAATTCAATGCGTCGCCCGGGCGGTAAGCCAGCGTTGCGCTCAACCATGCCGTTCTGCATTTCGATTGCACAGCGTACGGCGTCAACAACGCTCCGGAACTCTACGAGGGTACCGTCACCCATAAGCTTCACAACGCGCCCATTGTGGACAGCGATGGTCGGATTGATGAGATCGCTCCGGAGCGCCCGTAGCCGTGCCAGCGTTCGATCTTCGTCCGAGCCCGCCAACCGGCTATATCCGACCACGTCGGCGACCAGGATCGCCGCAAGTTTCCGCGTCTGGCTCACTTTGCCCACTCCTGTCGACTAAGTGGCATAGCACAGAATACAGGATCCCGTTTTCGAAGGCGACGTTCGATAGGTGAATTCCGAGATGCGGATGGCCAGGCTTTCCGCGACAAGGAGCCCACAATCCTGGTCGTTCGCCCCAGACGGCTGAACCCGCCACTAGGATTGCCGCAATCATACGGCGCTTCCGTCATTTCTGCTGCCAAAACCGCCACAAGCTTTCGTTCTGGGCGCGCCACGATCCCCTCCGGCGCTACACGTGGGTTTGCTGTAACGTGGCACCCCTGCCTACGCGCAACCAGCCACCAGAGTCCGCTTCAATCGGCGGCAGAGCTCGGCCCAATGGCCGAATTGCGGCGCATAGCTGACATTTGGCGAAGCGCCCAGACTTTGGAGCAGGACTTCAAAATTTGCCGAAATAGAACCTACCCGTCGGCTTGTCGTCCTTCATCCAGATCAGCGCCTTGGGTCATGGAGTCGACCTGGTCGTCGTGCTTTCCGTGCGGAAATGCGAGCACCTCAAGCAGGAGGTCATCTCTCCAATGCGCGTCTTTCGGAAGATTGACGTTGCCGTTTTCGATCATTGCGGCAACACGTGACAGCCGGCTTTCCTTG
>NZ_JAMYSB010000046.1:0-13947 GCF_040321695.1 Mesorhizobium sp. M0292 | reverse complement strand
CCAATACCGAAAGCTGCCTGCGCCTGGTCAGGGCCTTGGCCGTCGAGACCAATGAAAACTGGATGGAGGCCAACCGATACATCAATATGGACGAGCTGCGCGAGCACAAGAAGCTCGCTCTGCGCCAAGCCGCATGACCAGCATCATGGCCGCCCCATTTTGCAAAACTTGACGCACACAACCGGCGGAGCTGCCTTGCCGAGCGCCTCGACTAGCTTGCGATCACGCCCTTTGCTCCTTTGCAATCGGGCGACGGCGCCCAGATGGGAGCAACATGACGAACGCGCCTTCGGCGCCTCTGAGCGCTTGCCGATGGCTGCCGAACAACAGACGCTCACCAATTTTTTCGTACAGTGAGCGCTGGAAAAATTGAGCTTCCGCTAGCCAGAGCAGGAAAGAAGCCAGAAGAGTGCCAAAGGCGTTTATATCAAGGACCTAACTTCATACATCGATAAGCGACTGTCTGAAGTGCGCTCCTTCAGGCGTAGCTATCAGCAGCCCACCTGTGGCATCTTTGCGCTCGGAGTTTCAGCAATTCCTAGATGACTCACAAGATGCTAGCTCCCGTCCGCCATTCGTGCCCATTCCCAAAATACACCCGAATGCCCGCGCAGAACGGCGAACCCTTCTCGAGCACTGGCTCGCCTCAGAATGCCGCTGCCCCAGTAATGATCAACGTTTGGAAGATCGTGGCGCGTGGTCGTCTCAGTTTTCATCCCGCTCCTCGGTTTCCTCGGCAAGAATCTCCCTCTCCTGCTCAAGTCTTCGAATAAGGCGATCGAACTCTTTGACCCCAATCGCGCCAGTTGAAACGAGGTGAAAGCTGGCATCTTTCGACAGCATCCCTGCCCACTCGCGCTGATCGCCGTGCGGGCTCGCCACTCGCTCGACCCCCTTGGGTTTGGCATGCGGGTCGCCGGTCAGCACCGGTGGCCATGAAAACCAATCATCCGCGTACGGGACCTTGTACGACTCCTTTGCCCAATATCGGTCATGGTCGAACCGAGGAACCCGATCCATGTCCACGCCCAGATCGTTCAATCGCTCGTAGAATCCCGTGTAATTGAAGTTCTGCGGGTCACTGTGGCCGTCCGGAATCCCGCGATCGATTTCTATATGTGGCACGATCGTGAGAACTCGATCGACCGTACGGCAAGCGCCAATATAACAAGCCGCTAGGCTCGTGTACTGCGCCGAGTTCGGAGAGCCCCCCTCCTCGTAGTCTATTTCAATGTTAATTGCCTTGCCCTTAAGGTCGAACTTAGGCAGCTTTCCGTTCTTTGGCTTCAAGCCGGACTCTGCCTTCGTCGCCCACACGTTCGTCTCTTGGAATGGCCACAAATGGACCACCTCTCCCGTTTTGAGAATTACCGCGTGCGACTTGTTACGCTTTTTCCCAATCCAAGGCTTCACTGTGTCGTAGGTGAGCTTTCCGTCCACGGTCTGGTGGAGGATGAAGTGAGTGCGCCCGGCGCAACTGCCATCCATAAGGTCACAAGCGTCCTTGAGGTCAGCCAATGGATCTGTCGAAATATCGTTAATGCCCATGTCCCACTCCTAGCAAATAAATCCCCGATACTAGCATAGTAGCCGAGGCCGGCTCGTAGCCGCACGGTCCGTTACAAGGACTCCGCGTTAAAGACCGTCTATGCCAACGGATTGGCCGAAAGACGAGGGCACTCTCGAAACCTTCCTGCACAAGCTGAGGCTGGAACTGGGCGAAGCCAAGTGAGCCAACAAGCCCTGGCTTCGGCTCAAGATCACAGGCCTTTGTTTGCCGGACCCCTACGTGGCTCTCATGGTTGACCGCCAAGCTAGGCTACAAGGCCAAACTCCGAGAGATCAATCCGGAGGCTGTAGTCCATCCCACCGTCGACGCACGCTTTGAGTTCAGCGACGTCCCGCAGTGCGCCGGGTTCGGACCTTACCGACCTCAGGCTCCACGCAACCACAAGAAGTTCGCTCATTTTTACATCGAAGAAGCCACTCCTATCTAACACCGGCGATTCCGGTCGAACATGCTCAATCGCTGCCGCCAACCTGCGGCTGTTACTTGGATTTCGTACTTCTGCCGTCCTGGTTCTGAGCCCTCTTGGGCTTGCAGTTCAGCGGTACGTCGCGCCAATAATATTCCGCGTAGCGCGAGAAGGCCCAAATGAAGCTGGCGGTCAGCCAAACCAGGGAGATTAGGACAAGGGACAGAAGCAAATTCTGCCACCACGGAGAAATATCTGCCCATTGCCCTGGATCATACCTGTTCAGATCGGTGGAGGAGGAGGGAAGCGCGTTTTCGACATTAATCCCGATCCAGAAGACGATGTTCGAAACAATAAAGAGCGATGTGGCCAGGTAGAGCGTGATCTCAATCCGGTTCGATATTCGATCCGCGACGGTGACGTTGAGCTGATAGAAAAACTTGGAAAAGAAAGTCACGAGAAAAAGCGTTGTCGCGGCAATGACCAGCGCCGGCGCCAGACGCTTTATCCATGGATCGACCGCATCGATCGGGATGACGTTGAGATTGAATATCCAGTCCACGATCAGAGCGGTTCCACCGACTCCGATAGTGAAGACGAGAACCCGCGCGATCTTATCACCTTGCCGATAGAACCTTTGCAACTTTTGCCGCGCCGCATCGACATAACGGTTCGTGTCAAATCCATACTCGTCGAGGAAGGCTATGAGCGCCAGAATGATGCCGAAGAATGCATCGCCGAAGGATTTGCCGTAGACGCCGAAAAGCGCGTAAGTGATAGACACGGCTGCGACAGCCAGTTTCAGATTGAAATGTCTTGACCTGGGCGTAGCCGGTTTGTTCAGCAAATCGTTCACGGTTTCCCTCCGCTGTAACATTTCCCCGACAGCCAGAATAGACCGGTCAGATCGAATTGCAATTGCGCGATGACGGGACGGTGTCGGTAGTAAGTTGCAACCCTTTTGGACCTTACAACCTGAATGAACCGAATTCCCGCCCCTGAAATCGCTCACCTGTTAAATACTCAGAACAAGCTCGTCATTCATTACGACGTCATTGAGCAGGATTGTTGAGCATTACCCTTTCATGAGCCCCTGAACTCACGTGTGCTAGTGTGCCAGGCCTCTTGTCCCTGACCGTTCAGCGACCAGCAGGCGCGGTCTTGTCAATCACAGCTGAAATCGCCTTCTGCCACACGCCGACGAGGTCACGCGCTTTCACTACCAACTTTGCTCAACGGAAATTCTGGATCAGGTTTGAGCACATGCCAATCTTAATTTTTCGCAACGATCTCTTTGATAATACTTCCGGGGTCATCCTGAAGTCACTCGCCTAGCCAGCTCAGTTCGCTTCAACGTAGGCAGCGGCTCGATACCGCCCATAGCCGACCTTCACGAGCAGCCCTTCCTCGCACATCCGGGAGAGGTAGCACCGTGGGATGCCGACGTCGGTGAGATCGCGAGTCCGTACCTCGCCGCGTTCTTGCGCCAGAGCAACGGCGCGATTCCGGAGCGATGGTGGACGCCCACCTGCGAGGTGTAGCGCTTCCGCGCGGTCCCGATCACGTTTCCGCATTTGATGCGGCAGTGCCGCGTCCCGGAGTAGCGCTATGGCGAATTCGTATTTCTCAGTTTCATCGATCCCGGAGAGCCAACTTCCAAAGATTTGGCCAATCGTGAGCATTGGCGGCGGCATAAGCCGCAGCTCTTTGTGCAGCAGATGCGCGAGGTTGGCGGCTTCGGATTTGAGGACATTCCACGCACGGCCGTTTGTTCTGCCCAATTGAGCGCGGATATCGTGCCGCTCATCTACCATGGAAGCAGTCGAACGACGCCGCTCGCTGGAAAAGTGTTCGCCTGGCGCTTGCCCGATCTCATCGATTTCAAACACGGGAAGCTTCACTTCGAAACGCGCGAAACCTCTGTCGCACATACAACATAGACGCCACCGCTGACATTGTTCTAACCGGCGTCAATCACGATCATCGGATTGAACCGTGGTGGACCCTTGGCGAGCAGCGCACCGCCATCATTAGGGGGACAAAGGAACTTGGAATCGCGCTTGTAACGACCCCGAACTTCGGTCTTCTGCTCGACAATCCGCGAACAGATGATCTTCACGCGATAAAGCGTATCGCGATCACATTCGAAGAATTCCAGCGTGAAGGGGTGGCCTGCGCACTCCATCCTAACGGCCGGACTATCGGGACTTTGACCGCTGGTCGAGACTTATTGCCGAGCGCTGTTTGGTGCAAGGCTGCAGCGCGTAGTTGTCGAGCATCAGCTCGCCAACATGACGGCGTCGTGCCGAGCGGTGCCGCCGCATGATGCCTCAACGTCGGGCTCACCACAAACAATGCTGTCCCCATTGAACGAAACTGTCGCGAAGCGAACAGTCGAACTGTAGCCGAACGTTTTCCGTTCGTGCTTGGGTGGATCCGCAAGGCAAAAACAAGGAAGTGCGAACCAAGGTCCGCCCACACAATTGAGCTTCAAGCCGCAGCTGGTCGTCTGGCTGGCACGTCATTTGCGGTCGAATGCAGGACCCTTTGTGACGCCTACCTCTACCAGCTGAGTTGACTGTGATGATTGTACAAAATTTTGCATACCTCCATTTCGGCTAAAATTATGTTATCGGCAGCTAAAACCAAATATATTGGACCACAATCACCGGAGTACATTCTAGGATTTACTTCATGGCTTAGCTGACGGCGCAGCAAAACTGCACACGTTTCAAAGCTGTTCACAGAATCACTCGCGTCCATCACTTTATTATTAAAGCGGAGATCGACAATGACCATTAGGAGCCTCCTCCTCGGCTCAACTGCGGCACTGATTGCCGTTTCCAACGCTCGCGCCGTCAGCACCGCCGCCGAGCCTGACCCGACTGAGTACGTCAAGATCTGCGACGTCTACGGCTCGGGCTACGTCTACATTTCAGGCACCGAGACCTGCCTGCGAATCGGCGGCTCTGTCCGTTACAACGTCGGATTGTTTGACCACTCAAGAACCTCGGATGTGAGGACTGGTGAGCATCAGAGCGCGTGGCAAAACAACACACGCTTCACATTGAAAACCTGGACCGGCCAGGAGACCGAACGCGGGACGTTGAAGACCTACACCGAAACCCGCGTGAACTTCGGCAGCCACCAGACATCGGTTTCGGACAGTTCTCGGTCCTATGCCTTGAACGGAGGCAGCGGCCTGACTATCGGCTGGATTCAGCTTGGTGGCCTGCGAGTTGGTAAGGACCGGTCGGCTTTCGACATGTTTATTGGCTGCGCGGGTGATGTACTGAACCAGACGCCGGCTCCGTACGGCGCTTTCGATACCAATGTGGTTCAGTACTACTTGGACGCAGGGAACGGCTTTTCGGCCGTGGTTTCGCTGGAACAAGGCTCGGACGTGGTCGGCACAATCGACAGCTACGCTCCCCACATAGTAGGCGGCTTGAAATACGCACATGGCTGGGGAGCGATCACCGGCGTTGCAGCTTATGATAGCAACTACGAATCGGTGGCCGCCAAGGTCCGTGTCGACATCAATGTCACCAACGAACTATTGCTATCCGGAATGTTGGGCTACGGTTCCCATGGCCAGCTCAACTACGGCTCGACGAATTCGGTAGACGCTCATGGTCGCGGTTTCTATAAACCTTGGGGTGGGAACTGGGCTTTCTGGGCTGGCGCCGGTTACGAGCTCACCGAGTCAGCTTCGTTCAACCTTCAGCTCTCGGGTGATCAGCTCAACAACTATGGTGTCGCTGCGAACGTCGCCTATGCGTTCCTTCCCGATTTCACAGTTACGGCTGAACTCGACTATGACCGCTACGGAGGCTCCGCCGTCGGAAAGGTGAAAGCTTCCGAAGTGAACTGGACCAATGCCAACAAGAAGAGCAGTGTCGGCGGTATCCTGCGTTTCGAACGCTCATTCTAATGCGATGAAGCGTTGAGCTCCGAGGTCCAGTTGATGCGCGGACATTCCCCCTACATTCCGTTGATTGTGCATGCACGGCTCGGACGGCCGTCGTACGCGGCGACCGTCATAGAGCTCGGGTTTGACGCCGTGCTCCTGAACACGGCGGTCCCGAGGGCGGCCGATCCGGTCGGCATGGCGCGTGCGTTCGGCAAAGCGGTCGATGCCGGTCGTGAAGCTTTCAGCTCGGGAATGCTCGAACGGCGCTACCCACCGACGATCGGCAGGGCCGTCTTCTCATGAAGTCGTGGACGTGCCGGCTGGATTGACCGGCTGGTGCCGCTCGGCGTCCGTCTGGTGCAGCTCCGGATAAAGGATATGGACGAGAAAGGACTGCAGACGGAAATCCGCCGCGCGAACGACGCCTGCGCGGTCCATGGTTGCCAAGTGAGTCAACGACATTTGGCGCACGGCAATCGAGGAAGGCTGCGACTTCGTCCATCTTGGTCAAAAGGATTTGGCTGCCGCCGATGCTGGCGATGAAATACGTCGGATTGAAGCTCGGCCTGTCGATCCACGATCACACCGAACTGGAAACGGCGCCAGTGGCGGAACCGGAGTATGTGGCGCTCGCCCCAGTCTATCCAACAGCCTCAAGAAGATGAATGGGCGTCGCGAGGACTCGAGCGGATCAGCGGTGGAAGCACCAGGTCGCGCCGATCCCATTGGTCTGCATCGGCGGCCTCAACCTGACCGTCTCGAAGGCGTTTTTTGAGGCTGGCGCGGAAAGCGCAGCCGTGGTCACCGACTTTGCGCTGAACGACGCCCCAGAAGCGCGCACGCGAGAATGGATCGAAAGACCAGAGCAATGGCGCCGAGGCGAGAACCGCATGTGCTCGTTGCTGTCGGGTCAGACACCAGCGGTGGGGGCTGGAATTGCCCGCGAGATCCAGACGATCGCTTCCAGTGGCGTGCGCACCTGGCTTGCTGTCAGCGCGCTGACGGTGCAAACCCATGAACACGCCTGGAAATCCAAGTTACGCAACCCCGTCCGGTGGCGGATCAGATGCGCGCTACGCTTCAGCCTAACAGAGTGGCCGCCACCAAGATCGGCATGCTCGCAACGGCTGAGATCGATCGTCGCTGCGGTTGCCGCTGTGCTGCGTGAATATCCGCGCACCGACAATCCAGATCCGGTGCTGGCTTCCACGTCAGGCCGAGCGTTCTTGAAGCAAGCGCCATCCCGCATCATGAAGTAGCATCTGATGCCGCTTTGCCGTGTCGACACCCAATGTCATTGAACTGGCGCTTCTTGCCGGCTCAGTGCTACCGGTGAATGAGGCCGGCGCGCTTCAACAAGGACCACAAGCCACCCCGTCTGCTGGACTCCTCCAAATTCGAAACACGGATGGTTACTATCCAGACAATTGATTTTATCAATCTGCGACAATACCGCATAGCGGCGCCGGCGGAATGATCACCGGTAGCAAGACGAGCTGTTTCGTTGGCCTGTAGGACGCGCACCGCGACCGAGGTACAAGCCAGCCCGTCTGCGGCCATGTTCGGATCGGGCGCATCGGTGCGCCGATGAGATTGCCGGCGGAACGTTCTATTCGTACAGCCGTGACGGCAGTCATCTCACCGGCGCCATCCTGCCGATGGATGGCCGGCAGTCGGTGCAGCATGGGCTGACACTGTTCGGAATGAAGCCGCTCGCGCTTCGGACGGTTGAAATGGAGGACATTCGCGTGGAACCGATCAGTCTCGACGAACTTCTGGCCAGCGTCGGCAAGGAAGTCGGCGTGTCGCCGTGGCGGGTGGTCTCGCAGCAGATGATCGACCAGTTCGCCGAGGCCACCGATGACCACCAGTTCATCCACTGCGATCCGGAGCGCGCCAAGCGCGAGACGCCGTTCGGCGGCACCATCGCACATGGCTTCCTGTCGCTTTCGCTTTTGTCGGCGATGACTTTCGAGACCATGCGGCCGCTCGAAAACTGCAAGATGGGTGTCAACTATGGCTTCGAATCGCTGCGCTTCCTGGCGCCGGTGAAAACCGGATCTCGCATCCGCACCCGTTTCGTACTGGCCGACGTCAAGGTCAGGCCGTCGGGCTGGGTGCAGACGGCGCTGGGCGTGACGATTGAGATCGAGGGCTCGAAAAGGCCGGCGCTGACCGCGCGCTGGTTGACGCTGACGCTGATCAAACGCCAGCCGGAGGCGGCCTGAATTGCTCAACGAGCATCAGCAGAGACGATCTTCACGTGCCGGGGCGATGTAGGCGACTAGCGCACCGATCGGCAACGCGGCCACGGGGGTCGGCTAGATAGAGTGGCAGGAATGCCTAATCGGGGCTCCGACTCGGAAGGGGCTTCGATGTATCGGAAGCGCTTCGGCTTTCGGCGCTGCATTCCTTCTTCACGAAGGTCCATGGAGAATTCCCGACCACGGGGTCGAAAGATCGGCTTGTGATCGGAGTGGGCAGATCCTCCCCGACTGAATCTGCCAATAGGGTGTTATCGAGTCAACCGGGTCGAACTTGAGGTCGCGGGTGTCGCTGATCGGCTGCTCGTCGAGCTCGAGAGCTGCCAGCTAAAGGAAGAACACGGCTATGAAGAGCTCCGCAGTTGATGTGGATGCCCAGAGCTGGGAGTGCAGACCGACGAGTTCCCAGCGGGCGAACTTGCCATTGGTAGCGCGCCAGACCAGTGGCGAGAAACCCGGATGAGAAGGCCCCCGAGGCGCACGCGGGATGGACTACAGTGGCGTTTGGCGAGAGGGCCTTCGAAGACGAGATCGAGTGTAAGATGGACGAGCTCGACACGCGTATCGCGCAGTTCCTGCGATCGCGCCTTGTTCGCGGCGCTCGTGCGTGCGAACTGTTGGTAGATCGAGCTGACTAGATGAACCGGGACGGCATTAAAGCGGAACTGGAAGAGACGTCCCTGGCCGAACTAAGTAAGATCAATCCAGCCATCGCTAAAGGTAGGCGAACACGAGACGTTCGGACTCCGTGCCGCTGAAATCCTCAAATTGAAACGGCCGGACCGTTGGAGCTATCATCACCCGCTTGGCTTCCAGAGCTACGGAGCGGGTTGATTATCTGAACGTCCTCGAAGTCCTTTTCATTGTCGGTCACTACGACACACTCGTTGGCTTCGGCTACAGCGGCAATGATTGTGTCTAGGGCGCTCCGCGAACGGCCTCTGGCTTTGCCGTTGGCCATCAGCCGCGCCCACACGAGGCCAGCTTTCTCGTCGAACGATAGCACGCGGCCAGCGAACAGCGCTTGCGGGCCTTCGGAGCCCTCGAACCAAGTTTCAAGGCTGCTGCGCTTTTTCCCCTTCGGCTTCTCTAGGATGCCTCGGCGAATTTCGGCGACAGTAAGCGAAGCAATGAAGAGGTCTTCGTCCTTCTGCGCGCCCATCCAGGCCAGCAACGAGCCCGAAGGCTCCGGCTTTATGACGTTGCTGATAATATTGGTATGAAGAAGGTAGCGCGTCACAGGTCGATCTTGCGCCCCTCTTCGCGCGGCCGGCTGAGGTCGAGACTGGAGCCAACCAGAGGCGAGCGACGCAACGCGGCGAGAATGCTGCCCGCTTTCGGTGGCTCACCCGCCACGGCTTGCTGTATGGTCCGACGAAGCTGTCGGGCATCCGGCCCGCTCTCCGTTAATTTTCGGGCAAGAGTTCGCAGTAGATCGCGGTCTGCGTCGAACGCCTGGATCTCGAACCGCGCGATGCCGCGCTCAGCCAGGCGAGAGCGATAATTCTCGATCGCTCTCTTCTGTGCAGTGTTGCCCATCGCGTGCCTCCGTTCTCTATCCGGATATATAGCCATGGCTTCTTCGGAGCACAAGGTGCCCCGTCATCGGCCAGCACTGGCTCCTGCGCGACGCGCGATATTGATCACAAGAATTTCCATCTTGTCGAAGCACTGTGACTTGGCATCATTGTCGCGAAACGGAGTATTTCGCGTCAGGACAGGAACGCGATCATAGCGCGACCGAAACGTGCAACAGCCCAAAAGCTTCGTGTGGCCGCCGGCGCGGCCCGCGAATCGGCTGTGCCTGCTTTGCCGAAGCCCGATCGACGCTTCGTCAATCTGGTCCGGCTGCTGGCGCGACAGGCCGCACGGGATTTCGTTCAAGCCGAAACGGATAACCAGACGCGAGACCGCGTCCCGGAGTAAGGGGCCACCTCATGAAGGTCGCGCTTGGCGCTCGCTACTCAACTGGCAAACACCGAGACGCCTCGATCGAGGATCAGTTGCGGCTCTGCTGCTTGCGTGCTGAAAAGCAAGGCTGGACAGTCGTCGACAGCAATACCCACCGCGCGATCTGCGGCGCGTCGCTGTTGCGTCCCGGCCTTCAGGAGCTGATCAGCGATGCGATGGAGGGCAAATTCCTGATCGTGCTCGCAGAGGCGATGGATCGCCTGACCATGACCGCTGCAAACCGGGAGCAGGCCAGGCTGGGCAAACGTTGCAACAGATCCTTCAAGGAAATTCATAGACTCTTAGCAACTCCGGCTCGCTGTGAATGGTAGGCTTATTGCAACGTCTGAGGTCAGTGGTCCAAACCGTGGCCCCGCTTGTCTTCGACTCGCCGAACTGCTTGCAAGTTCGGCTAAAGGCAAGAAGAGCGCCCATTCGTTTGTTCGACACATATATCGACGGTCGTCACGGCCACCGAGATTTGTCCGGTCGTTGGACAACCTTCGAAATCTGCAACTTCTGTGGAGAACGCGAAATGAGAAATTCGGTAGGACGTGGTCCTGAGCCATGATGACACTGATTGGTCGCCTACGCATGGCAGCGCATCCTGACCGCCTTCGAATCCTGGGCCTTTGTGCGCATGCGGACCTAACTGTCTGCGAGCTAGCGGAGATTCTGGGCATGTGTCGAGAGCGGGTTGCGCGACACGTCCGGCTGCTCGCCAGAGCCGACTTTCTTTGCTGCAACGAACAGCCTCCGTGGCGCTCGTACCATCTCAACGCAGGATCCAACGACGGCGGGCTGGTACAATTATTGGTCGATCTCCTGCCCCATCGCGACGGCTATCATAAACAGGACCTGCAGCGGCTCGAAGCGGTACGAGACACGCGGCCGAAGGGGACCGCGTGCTTGATCGTGAAATAGGTCAATTCAATTGGAGCGCGAAGCTACCATGGACAACTCCGCCGACGGCGCGATCGCACAGCCCGACACCCACGGGCGGTCTTCCTTGGCCGCGGTTGATTGCCGCGTTCACGAGCTGCTTCTGAGACAGGAGCGGCAGGAGCGGACGACCCTCAAGCTCATCGCCTCAGAGAACTTTGCGTCCTCGGCCGTGCTGGAAGCGAACGGCTCGATTTTCACGAACAAGTACGCCGAGGGGTACCCCGGTGCGCGCTACTACGCTGGAAACGAGATCGTTGATGAGCTTGAGAATCTAGCCATTAAGCGCCTGAAAACACTATTTGGCAGCGAGCATGCCAACGTCCAGCCTTATTCCGGCTCGCCGGCCAACCAGGCTGTCTATCGTGCGCTTTTGAGCCCCGGTGACAAAGTCATGGGCTTGCCCCTTCCGGAAGGGGGCCATCTGACTCATGGTTGGGCCATCAACTTTTCCGGAACTGACTATCAACGCGTGCCCTATGGTCTAGATGAAAAGACACAGCAGATTGACTATGAGCGCTTGCGCGAGACAGCCAAGCGGGAACGGCCGCGGCTCATTTGGGTCGGCGGAACTGCTTACCCGCGTGCCTTTGACTACGCGGCAATGGCAGAAATCGCCCTGGAAGCGAACTCCTATCTCGTAGCCGACATTGCGCACATCAGCGGCCTGATTGCCGCGGGAGCGCACCCGAATCCCGTGGGCCATTGCGACGTGGTCAGCAGCACGTCCCACAAGTCGATCCGCGGTCCCCGCGGTGGCTTCATTTTGTCAAGGAACGAAGATCGTTATCAGGCCCTGTATCATACAAAGAGCAAATACAATCTCGCCAGACGAATAGACCGGGCGGTCTTCCCTCACCTGCAAGGCGGGCCCCACATGAATGCCATCGCTGCGCTAGCGGTTGCCTTGCACGAAGCCGCGAACCCGTCCTTCCGAAGCTACGGCCAACAGACGGTCAAGAATGCCAAGGCTCTGGCACATGCACTGCTTGAGCGAGGTTATGACCTGGTTACCGGGGGGACGGACAATCACATGCTGATCCTTGATCTTCGCGATCGGCCACTATCGGGCAAGGCCTATGCCTTGCGACTAGCAAAGGCAGGAATCATCACAAACTTTAATATGGTGCCTGGCGACCCGCGGCATCCGGCGGTCACAAGCGGAATTCGCCTGGGGGCGCCAGCAGTGACGTCAATGGGCATGCGCGATGTGGAAATGGTGCAAATTGCTGGCTTCATTGACTCCGTCCTCCAGCGGCCAGACGACGAAGCTCTCCATGCCTGCGTGCGAAGAGACGTTGCCGACTTGTGCGCTGCGTTCGAGGTGCCGGGCATCTCCGACAAGTAAGGTGGGCCAGGCAAAATGCCCATACCACATCCAACATCCGAAGCGAGGTATTCATGGCTAGGCAGTTCGTGTTCTCTTCCGAATCGGTTGGCGCGGGGCACCCGGATAAGTTGGCCGACAACATCTCGGATGCCATCCTCGATGCCATCCTCCGCACAGATCCCGAGGCGCGCGTCGCCTGTGAAGCGTTGGTAAAATCAGGGATAGTCGTTCTGGCTGGCGAGATCACCAGCGATGCCCAGGTGGATTACAGCCAAGTTGCGCGCGATACGATTCTCGACATTGGGTACGACGACGAGGCCGTCGGCTTTGACGGCCGGCGTTGCTCCGTCGTTCATGCCCTCACCGAGCAGTCGCCCGACATCAGCCAAGGCGTTGACGAGGGGAGAGGGCAAGACCTCCAGCAGGGAGCGGGAGATCAGGGCCTCATGTTCGGCTACGCATGCCGCGAAACCGATACCCTGATGCCTTTGCCGATCCAGCTCGCTCATCGCTTGACGAAACGGCAGGCGTATGTCCGGAAGGCACAACAGCTTGGCTGGTTGCGTCCTGACATGAAATCCCAAGTCTCAGTGCGCTATGAGGGGTTGCGCCCGGTCGCCCTGGATACCATCGTCGTGTCGACGCAACATGACGAGCAGGTCTCGCAAGAGACTGTCCGCGAGGGCGTCATTGAGGAAATCATAAAGCCTGTCCTGCCGACCCACCTGGAGACGGAAGGCATCAGAATTCTGGTCAACCCGACGGGGCGGTTCGTAGTCGGCGGGCCGCGCGGCGACTGCGGTCTCACTGGACGCAAGATCATCGTCGATTCCTATGGCGGGATGGGTCGTCATGGCGGCGGCGCCTTCTCGGGCAAGGACCCGTCCAAGGTTGACCGCTCGGCTGCCTATGCAGCCCGCTATGTCGCAAAGAACATCGTCGCTAGCGGACTTGCGGACGTGTGCGAGGTGCAGCTTGCTTACGCAATCGGCGTGGCCAGTCCGGTTTCCGTCATGGTCAACACGTTCGGGACAGCCAGGGTTGAGGAAAGCAGGATCGAGCGCCTCATTCTTGAGTTGTTCGATCTCAGACCGAAAGGCATTATCAAGATGCTTGATCTCTTACGCCCTATATACCGCAATACAGCGACCTATGGCCATTTCGGCCGTGAAGAGCCTGATTTCACCTGGGAGAAGACAGACAGGGCGGACGAATTGCGTCGCGAGGCAGGACTCGCCGCCCCGTGAGAGCCGCCGGCGAACGGATTGGCAAGCGGAAAGCCCATTTCCACCGGGCAGACCCGCGCCTGGCAGGCGTGGCGAGAAGCCGGCTCGGGTTTTTTGGCGGAGACATTGATGCCGGATTATGACGTGCTTTGCATCGGCAATGCCATTGTCGACATCATCGCCCAGTGCGACGAGGCATTCCTCGAGATCAACGGCATCATCAAGGGCGCGATGAACCTGATCGACACGCGCCGCGCCGAACTGCTCTACAGCCGCATGGGGCCGGCGATCGAGGCCTCGGGCGGCAGCGCCGGCAACACGGCGGCGGGCGTCGCCAGCTTCGGCG
>NZ_JAMYSB010000045.1:0-15296 GCF_040321695.1 Mesorhizobium sp. M0292 | reverse complement strand
TGGGGTGACGAGGCTGATCAAGCCTTCCAACAGTACCAGCCTGATCAATTACGGCGAGAGCTACCGGTCCGGAGATCGCATCAGCGCCTCTGTCGTCAAGAGAGCTGTTCTGCTTGACCCCAGCCATGGAGCTCAACGCCCCGCGTCGGAGCGCTCCCTGCTTCTGAAGGAAGCCATTAGGTCCGCTCGGGCTTGATCGGAGGCTTGGCTGATGGACGTCGTGGTTGCTTCGCTCAGTTGCCGCCCCATGGCGCGGCTTTGCGGATTATCAGTCCTCTGCCTCTTCGCCGGTCTCAACAGCGCTGTGTAATGTTCATTGTTTATGATGACGCCCCCGCTGTTCACGAGGTTGCTCCTGTCAAGTGTACTCGTCAGTCCGTCCTGGGCCTCACGCTTCTTGCCCAAGTGCCGTTCAAACGGCGCTGGCGCGACTTGTTGAGCTCGAGAGATGGGTCCCTGCTCTCCTGCGTGGCCATGAGCTTGTGCCGCGGTCTGCGCAGCGGCGTCCCCAATGGCACGAGCCTCCATGCCGACTGCGTCTTCCGGACGAGCAGCAAGGGCAATTTCGCGCCCGAGTGCGAACTTCCGGACATGAGTTAGTGCACTGATGTCAGCGGTTTTCATATAGCGCTTGGCATCTTCATCCAGCGACCGCTCGTGAAGCCGATCCGCAATCCCCGGCTTTTTGTTTTCAACCAGGCATTGACTGAAAGAGCAGACCCATAGACCTCAACGGTACGGGGTTTCGGCCCGGTCGGCGCTGCCTCGTACGCTTTGATGAGAGCCGCTGTGTACTCTCTGATGAGCACGGCGTCGGCAGGGTGGGGATTCAGGGCAGGGCGGCCCACCACTGGCGCTCCGCCCGCCCACGTCTTGAGACGACCCAGTGACCCAGCCACGGCCGAGGGGCCGCCACCCCAGATCTCGTACTCCTTGCGATCCCGATCCAGCGACGAATCGTGAAGCCGATCCGCAATCCCCGGCTTGTTATTTTCAACGAGCCAATGACCAAAGCCGAAAAGAATATCTACATGGCGCTTGACCGTGATCTCCCCGACCTTACCGGCATAGAGTGCTGACCTCAGCCCTTCGACAAGGGTCGCATCGTTGGAATAAAGAGGACCCTTGTCGGGACCGGAGACCACTTTTGGGCGATCTGGCTGCACCGCCGCCGGCACAGAACGAGCATGGTCACGCAACTCGGACGGTGCGGGGGGATTCAGATCAACCACTGACGAATCCGGCGCATGATGATGGCGCGCCGTTGAGTGACCCGGCTGCAGCACCGAGGCACCCAGCATCGACCCACTGCCTCCGGCGTACGGCGCCGCGGCGTGTTCTTGTCCGCTCCCTTGCATCATGGGCTGCGCCTCCCATGGCAATGCACCCACTTGATGGGTGGGGGCCTGCATCAGCACGCGAGCGCCTGAATTGCCGATCTCGCTCAGCTGCGGCTCAGTGGCAACGTCCTGCAGACGACTGTTCGGGGTCCTTTGCCTCTTCGCTGGTCTCAACTCCGCTGTATCATGCTCACGGTTGATGAGGACCTCCTCGCTTGGTAGCTGGTTGCTCCTGTCCTGTGCAGCGATCCGCTCGTCCGGCGCGCGCTGGTCGCCGTCGCGCCAGCTCAGGGGACGAAAGGACCCTGCGGGATCCGAGGCTTGGTGATGGGGCCCAGTTGGCACGAAAGACGATGCCAGAACAGCGTCGTCTTCATTAGCTTTCCCAGGGGGGAGATACTCTGGCCAACTGTATTCCTCCTGCGGCCCGCTGCGCTGCGCAGCGGCGTCCCCCTTGCTCTCAAGACTTTGAAATTTAAATGGGTCCCCGGGAGCAACGTCTGGCGCTGACTGGCCGAGCCGCTTGATCTGCTGGTGAAACGTCCCAACGGGGCTTTCCTTAACCGCGTCTCGGGCCTGTCGGTCCATGAGTTCAAAGTTCGTAAGATTATTTGCCGTTCCGAATGTATTGTCACCCCTGAGGCGGGTTTGTAGTGCCTGCCGATTGACGACGAGGTTGTTGAGGTTCAGGTTATCTGGCTGCGATTGCAATCGCCCAACCAGCGCCCGCGTGCCGTCCACCACGTAGACTCCGCAATCCACCACGTTGCTCTGCTGGGCGATGCGGGATACGCCCACGCGGGTCTCCAGGCTGGCGCCCAGATTTTCTGCGAGCTCTTTTGCAAGCGTGTCATTGCATCCGTTGTAGGAGTCATAATGATAGGCAACCGGCCGTTCCCGGTCGCTGCGATCAACGAACAGCAGCGACCAATGGGTGCCGCGCTCCGCAAGAGTCTTACCGCCATCGCTCACTGGCACGAACAGGAAGTCGGCTGTGTCGTTACCGTTCTGATGGACGATGCGCTGGAATGCGCTTAGCATGACGCTCTCGGAGCCCAAGCGCAGATGATAATTGGCTACGAGGGGATCCACGAACCGCGTCCGGGCGGCGAGATCTGGATTGTTCCCCTGCAACTCCTGCTCCAGGAGTTGGTAATCCCTCTGGATATGTTCGTCGCCTAGCCATTCCAATGCGCCGAGCACCCGCCCGTCTTTAGCTTTCCCAGGGGGCCTCTCTGGCCGACCCAATGCCTCCTGCGTCCCGCTGCGCTGCGCAGCGGCGTCCCCAATGGCACGAGCCTCCATGCCGACTGCGTCTTCCGGACGAGCAGCAAGGGCAATTTCGCGCCCGGGTGCGAACTTCCGGAGATGAGCTAGTGCACTGATCCTCCGGTTACCACCGGAGTTCACATAGCGCTTGGCATCTTCATCCAGCGACCCCTCGTGAAGCCGATCCGCAATCCCCGGCTTTTTGTTTTCATGCAGGTATTCACTGAAACGTATAAGAGTAGATCCATAGACCTGAATGGTACCGCGATTCGGCCCGGTCGCAGGCGCTTCTTTGTACTCTTTGATGAGAGCCGCTGTGTAATCTCTGATGAGCGCGGCGTCGGCAGGGTAGGGATTCCGGACAGGGCGGTCGACCACTGGCGCTCCGCCCGCCAACGTCTTGAGACGACCCAGTGCTCTAGCCACGATCGAGGGGCCACCCCTGCTCTCGTACTCCGAGGGGCCACCCCTGCTCTCGTACTCCTTGCGATCCTGATCCAGCGACGATTCGTCAAGCCGAGCAGCAAATCCCGGCCTGTTATTGTCAAAGAGCCAACGACCAAAGCCGAGAAGAGAATTTACATGGCGCTTGACCGTGCTCTCCTTGACCTTACCCGCGTAAGCTGACCTCAGCCCTTCGACAACGGTCGCATCGTTGGAATAGAGGGGACCCTTGTCGCGACCGGAGACCCCTATTGGAGGATCTGGCTGCACCGCCGCCGGCACAGAACGAGCATGGTCACGCAACTCGGACGGTGCGGGGGGATTCAGATCAACCACTGACGAATCCGGCGCATGATGATGGCGCGCCGTTGAGTGACCCGGCTGCAGCACCGAGGCACCCAGCATCGACCCACTGCCTCCGGCATACGGCGCCGCGGCGTGTTCTTGTCCGCTCCCTTGCATCATGGGCTGCGCTTCCCATGGCAATGCACCCACTTGATGGGTGGGGGCCTGCATCAGCACGCGAGCGCCTGAATTGCCGATCTCGCTCAGCTGCGGCTCAGTGGCAACGTCCTGCAGACGACTGTTCAGGGGCCTTTGCCTCTTCGCTGGTCTCAACTCCGCTGTATCATGCTCACGGTTGATGAGGACCTCCTCGCTTGATAGCTGGTTGCTCCTGTCCTGTGCAGCGATCCGCTCGTCCGGCGCGCGCTGGTCGCCGTCGCGCCAGATCAGGGGACGAAAGGACCCTGCGGGATCCGAGGCTTGGTGATGGGGCCCAGTTGGCACGAAAGACAATGGCAGAACAGCGTCGTCTTCATTAGCTTTCCCAGGGAGCTCGCGCCCGAGTTCGGACTTCCGGGGATGAGCTAGTGCACTGATCCCACCGGAGTTGTTATAGCGCTTGGCATCTTCATCCAGCGACCCCTCGTGAAGCCGAGCCGCAATCCCCGGCTTTTTGTTTTCAACCAGGTATTCACTGAAACGTCTAGGAGCAGATCCATAGGTCTGAATGGTAGCGGGATTCGGCCCGGTCGGCGCTGCCTTGTACTCTTTGATGGGAGCCGCTGTGTAATCTCTGATGAGCGCGGCGTCGGCAGGGTCGGGATTATTCAGGACAGCGGCGCGGTCCAGCACTGGCGCTCCGCCCGCCCACGTCTTGAGATGACCCACTGCTCTAGCCACGTCCGAGGAGCCACTCTTGCTCTCGTACTCCTTGAGATCCGGATCCAGCGACTCCTCGTGAAGCCGAGCAGCAAATCCCGGCCTGTTATTATCAAAGAGCCAACGACCAAAGCCGAGAAGAGAATTTACATGGCGCTTGACCGTGCTCTCCAATGCTGACCTCAGCCCTTCGACAACGGTCGCATCGTTGGAATAAAGAGGACGCTTGTCGGGACCGGAGACCCCTATTGGAGGATCTGGCTGCACCGCCGCCGGCACAGAACGAGCAGGGTCACGCAACTCGGACGGTGCGGGGGGATTCAGATCAACCACTGACGAATCCGGCGCATCATGATGGCGCGCCGTTGAGTGACCCGGCTGCAGCACCGAGGCACCCAGCATCGACCCACTGCCTCCGGCGTCGGGCGCCGCGGCGTGTTCTTGTCCGCTCCCTTGCATGAGTTGCGCCTCCCATGGCGATGGTAGAAGGTCCGCGTGCGGAATCGAGTCGAAATATCCCGACAAATCAGCGTCGACCATCTGCTTTTGCGACCGAGCCAGCGTTTCGGCCACCGCGGCCTCGCCAACCGCGGAGGGCGTCTCCTCAGCCCTGGCGAACGCTGGCCCGGCAGGCGCCGCCGGCACAGAACGAGCATGGTCACGCAACTCGAACGGTGCGGGGGGATTCAGATCAACCACTGACGAATCGCGCGCCGTTGAGTGACCAGGCTGCAGCACCGAGGCACCCAGCATCGACCCACTGCCTCCGGCGTAGGGCGCCGCGGCGTGTTCTTGTCCGCTCCCTTGCGTCATGAGTTGCGCCTCCCATGGCGATCGTAGAAGGTCCGCGTGCGGAATCGAGTCGAAATATCCCGACAAATCAGCGTCGACCTTCTGCTTTTGCAACCGAGCCCACCTTTCGGCCACCGCGGCCTCGCCAAGCGCGGAGGGCGTCTCCCCAGCCCTGGCGAACGCTGGCCCGGCAGGCGCCGCCGGCACAGAACGAGCAGAGTCACGCAACTCGGACGGTGAGGGGGGATTCAGATCAACCACTGACGAATCCGGCGCATGATGATGGCGCGCCGTTGAGTGATCCGGCTGCAGCACCGAGGCACCCAGCATCGACCCACTGCCTCCGGCGTAGGGCGCCGCGGCGTGTTCTTGTCCGCTCCCTTGCACCATGAGTTGCGCCTCCCATGGCGATGTATCCACTTGAGGGCCGGGATCATGCACTGGTTCGTCCATTTGCTTTTGCAACCGAGCCCACCTTTCGGCCACCGCGGCCTCGCCAACCGCGGAGGGCGTCTCCTCAGCCCTGGCGAACGCTGGCCCGGCAGGCGCCGCCGGCACAGAACGAGCATGGTCACGCAACTCGAACGGTGCGAGGGGATTCAGATCAACCACTGACGAATCCGGCGCATCATGATGGCGCGCCCTTGAGTGACCCGGCTGCAGCACCGAGGCACCCAGCATCGACCCACTGCCTCCGGTATGCGGTGCCAGGTGCTCGTCCCCCAGCATCATGGGCTGCGCCTCCCATGGCAATGCACCCACTTGATGGGTGGGGGCCTGCATCAGCACGCGAGCGCCTGAATTGCCGATCTCGCTCAGCTGCTTAGCTTTCCCAGGGAGCTTCTCTGGCCGACCCAATGCCTTCTGCGGCCCGCTGTGCTGCGCAGCGGCGTCCCCAATGGCACGAGCCTCCATGCCGACTGCGTCTTCCGGACGAGCAGCAAGGGCAATTTCGCGCCCGAGTGCGGCGTACGGCGGGAACTTCCGGAGATGAGCTAGTGCACTGATCCACCGGTTACCACTGGAGTCCAAATAACGCCTGGCATCTTCATCCAGCGACCCCTCGTAAAGCCGAGCCGCAATCCCCGGCCTGTTGTTTTCATGCAGGTATTGACTGAAACGTCTAAGAGTAGCCGCATAGTCCTGAGTGGTTTTGGGATTCGGCCCGGTCGCAGGCTCTGCCTCGTACTTTTTGATGAGAGCCGCTTTGTAATCTTTGATGAGCACGGCGTCGGCAGGGTCGGGATTCAGGGCAGCGCGGCCCACCATTGGCGCTCCGCCCGCCGACTCTTTGAGACGACCCAGTGCTCTAGCCACGTTCGAGGAGCCACTCTCGCGCTGGTACTCCTTGAGATCCTGATCCAGCAACGGATCGTCAAGCCGAGCAGCAAATCCCGGCTTGTTATTATCAAAGAGCCAACGACCAAAGCCGAGAAGAGAATTTACATGGTCCGTGACCGTGCGCTCCCCGACCTTACCGGCATAGAGTGCTGACCGCAGCCCTTCGACAACGGTCGCATCGTTGGAATAAAGAGGACGCTTGTCGCGACCGGAGACCACTACTGGAGGATCTGGCTGCACCGCCGCCGGCATAGAACGAGCATGGTCACGCAACTCGAACGGTGCGGGGGGATTCAGATCAACCACTGACGAATCCGGCGCATGATGATGGCGTGTTTCCCCGGGAACAACGTCCCGTACGAACACCGAGTCTGGGTTGCCTTGGTCCGGCGCGACTGGAGCCAGGGCTCTGTCGTGCAACGCTCGCGCTGACTGGCCGAGCCGCTTGATCCGCTGGTGAAACGTCCCAACGGGGCTTTCCTTAACCGCGTCTCGCGCCTGTCGGTCCATGAGTTCAAAGTTCGTGAGATAATTTGCCGTTCCAGATGTATCGTCACCCATGAGTCGGGTTTGTAGTGCCTGCCGATTGACGACGAGGTTGTTGAGGTTCAGGTCTGGCAGGTCTGGCAGGTCTGGCTGCCATCTTTGCAATCGCCCAACCAGCGCCCGCGTGCCGTCCACCACGTAGACTCCGCAATCCCACTCGTTGCTCTGCTGGGCGATGCGGGGTAAGTCCACGCGGGTCTCCAGGCTGGCGCCCAGCCTTTCTGCGAGGTGTTTTGCAAGCTTGTCATGCCATCCGCTGACGGAGTCATAATGATAGGCAACCGGCCGTTCCCGGTCGCTGCGATCAACGAACAGCAGCGACCAATGTTTGCCGCGCTCCGCAAGAGTCTTACCGCCATCGCTCACTGGCACGAACAGGAAGTCGGCTGTGTCGTTACCGTTCTGATTATGGACGATGCGCTGGAATGCGCTTAGCTTGTCGCTCTCGGAGCCCAAGCGCAGATGATAATTGGCTACGAGGGGATCCACGAACCGCGTCCGGGCGGCGAGTTCTGGATTGTTCCCCTGCAACTCCTGCTCCAGGAGCTGGTAATCCCTGTGGATATGTTCGTCGCCTAGCAATTGCAATGCGCCGAGCACCCGCCCGCTGGGGTCGCCGAAAACACCAAAAAACCCTTCGACCGCGGGGGACATCCCCTCAGGAAAGAGCTCTGGCGAGGCGGAATTCTCCGCCCGCAAGCTGGGCGGAGCGAATTCCGGTGGCCTCAGCGGCACCTCCTCGCTTGGTAGCAGGTTGCTCCTGTCCTGTGCAGCGATCCGCTCGTCCGGCGCGCGCTGGTCGCCGTCGCGCCAGATCAGGGGACGAAAGGACTCTGCGGGATCCGAGGCTTGGTGATGGTGCCCAGTTGGTACGAAAGACGATGGCAGAACAGCGGCGTCTTCATTAGCTTCCCCAGGGAGCTTCTCTGGCCGACCCAATGCCTTCTGCGGCCCGCGGTGCTGCGCAGCGGCGTCCCCAATGGCACGAGCCTCCATGCCGACTGCGTCTTCCGGACGAGCAGCAAGGGCAATTTCGCGCCCGAGTGCGGCGGACGGCAGGAACTTCCGGAGTTGAGCTAGTGCAATGATCCTCCGGTCACCACTGGAGTCCTTATAGCGCTTGGCATCTTCATCCAGCGACTCCTCGTGAAGCCGAGCCGCAATCCCCGGCTTGTTGTTTTCAACCAGGTATTCACTGAAACGTCTAAGAGTAGCTCCATAGTCGTGAATGGTTTGGCGATTCGGCCCGGTCGCAGGCGCTCCCTTGTACTCTTTGATGAGAGCCGCTTTGTACTCTTTGATGAGCACGGCGTCGGCAGGGTCGGGATTCAGGACAGCGCGGCCCACCATTGGCACTCCGCCCGCCGACTCTCTGAGACGACGCAGTGCCACAGCCACAGTCGAGGAGCCACCACTGCTCTCGTACTCCTTGAGATCTTCATCCAGCGACTCCTCGTGAAGCCGAGCAGCAAATCCCGGCTTGTTATTTTTAAAGAGCCAACGACCAAAGCCGTAAAGAGAATTTACATGGCGCTTGACCGTTTCCTCCTTGGCCTTACCCGCGTAGAGTGACCTCAGCCCTTCGACAACGGTCGCATCGTTGGAATAAAGAGGACGCTTGCAGCCGCGACCGTCGGAGACCACTACTGGAGGATCTGGCTGCACCGCCGCCGGCACGGGGGAACGAGCATGGTCACGCAACTCGAACGGTGCGGAAGGATTCAGATCACCCACTGACGAATCCGGCGCATGATGATGGCGCGCCGTTGAGTGACCCGGCTGCAGCACCGAGGCACCTAGCATCGACCCACTGCCTCCGGCGTACGGCGCCGCGGCGTGTTCTTGTCCGCTCCCTTGCATCATGGGCTGCGCTTCCCATGGGGCCGCGCCTTCGATGAGGCTCAGGTCTCCCTGAGACGGATGAGGATGGAACGGGTCTGGCAGAGCCGGAACGCCGGGGGCGGGAATTTGGGCAGCGGCTTGGCGCGCCTCGCCCGAGCGCTGCTCAAAGCCCTCTTGCCCGGCCTGTGCCGCTTGCTCTTGAGTTGCCGGGGGCTGCACCTGCCGCCAACCTGTTACATTGGATAGGTCAAATTTGTGCCGGTTCACGCTAGCCTCACGTCCACAGATCAGCTGAGCAACCTACTCGGGCATACTTACGAGAAGCTGACGAGGTCCGCGGTCCCGGAGCGGGTAGGCCTAATTTTCTGCGCGCCGATTGCGCTGGCGCGACGTAGCCCGGCCTTTTGCCAGCTCGGCAGCTACGGCTCGCAAAGAGCGTCGTAAGGCTTGCGGAGCCGCCCCTCAGCTCCCGTCAAGGAGCAATCCACAATTCACATATTTGGAGATGGCTCGCTGGTTTACCGGTCTGCGAGCCCCTGCAAGCCCATGCTTCAGATGCCGCCCGTGCAGAGGTATTTCATTTCGAGGTAGTCCTCGAGGCAATGGCGGGAACCCTGCGTCAGCGGGAGCGTCAGCTACATAGTCGATAACACGCGCTTTTTACCTCGGTCTCGGCTCGCAACGATGGATTGCTAACGGCGAACTCATGCTGGTCGGCAAGGCGATACTGGCTGGAGCATCAACTCGGCCGACGAGAGTGGCCACACCATCCTAGACAGGATCGGCCGATATGCCCGGCATCGCCGCTCTGCAAAAAGCACAGCGGGCATCCAGACGTTGCCGGGTTGACTATGGGTGTCCGAACCGCGAAAAGAGGCCGCTCTTTATGAGTGGCGTGCGCTGGCAGTCTAACCCCAAGCCCCCCGCCCGGGCTGCCGGCGCGCTTCTAGGAACATCGAGGTAGATGACGAGACTCCGAACTACATTTCCAAAGCTATCGGTGGATTCACATTTCAAGCCCAATCGATTTCCTACGGCCAGGCGCGAACGTTCGATTGGAACATTCAGAATTCACATCAAGGTGCACCGCTATTGCGTCCCGAACAGGTTCGGCTGCTCGATGACGACTACGAGATTGTTCTCATCAAAGGTCTGCCACCATTAAAATTGAGGAAGGTGCGATATTTTCGGATCGCATTCTGAAACGCATCTTTGAAAGCCAGACAGGCGCCCTCCCGGAGCCGGCGCCCTTGACGGGAGCAGAGGAGGCGCTCTCCGCAGAATCTCAACTCGATGACCCGCTGTGTGAATTGGCGCAGGACTTTGACGATACAGTTTGATGTGAGGCTAGTATGAACCCGCGAAATAGTAATCCATCCCGTGTAACAGCTTTGTCGCAGGTGCAGGACGCCGGCTTGGAAGACGGGCAAGCGGTCCAGGCCCGGCGAGTGGGCTTTGAGCAGCACGTGTCCGAGGCGCTCCGGCCGCTGTTCGATGGTCGAGCTGACGAGCCGCCTACCGGTCCAGATGAGCTTCTGCGACTGGAAAAGGGGTTTCGCGAGGTGCTTCAGCGAGGGCAGGATCATCAAGCCGCCTCGTCTTTTTTCAGCGATCCAAGGATGCCCGCCGGACGGGATGACCCCAAGGGAAGCGTGTCGGACGCTTTCGCAGCAGCCGGCTCTAGGCACGCCGGAGTTGAGGCCGCCGCCCCGCCAGTGTTAGCTGCCAGCCAACAGCAGATCCGGCCCTCGCCAGTTGCGTTTGACCGACCGGTATCATCCTCGGCTGCTGCAGGCGTGCGCTTGTATGCCCCTTCGATGATCTCTCGGAAGACCAGTTCCGAAAACTGCGATCAGTTGCCCGCCTTGTGCTGCCGCCTCGCCGTCGAGGTCGAAACGCCCGCGAATCAATGGAAGGTCAGCGGGCCATGGGGGCAGAGTGCAACGGCGTCTACACCGCCTATTTGAGGGGAGAGGTACACTTGGCTTTCCTGTTCCAGCAGCATCCGGCCGCACACCGACGCGATGGGGAGCTAGAATTCAAATCGGACCTTCGCAAGGCACGCACCGCGGATCAAACGCCGTTCGTTTGGGAAAAATGGCTCAGTTCCGACAAAGCTTCTGTAATGGCCCTAGTGGCCTCGGTCGCGCTCTTGGTCGCGATACAGTGGCAAGACCCCCAGATCAACGAGGCGGTCCTAAGCGAACTGCGGACGATTCAGATCAACTACGCATTGCTCCAGCGAGACGTCGCCCGCGCAGACATGGTATTGGACTTCCGTTCCGTTGCTTCTACCGGGCAAGCATTAAAAAGGAACCTTCAAAACTACCAACGCCTTGTTGAGATCTCGCCCAATGAGAGCTCCGGGGTGCACTCCAGGTTGGTTGCACAGCTCAAAAATTCCCTCGAAAACACAGAAGCTGCCATCTCGGCCTCGGCCGCGCAAAATGAGCTTCTGCAAAGCTCTCTGGTACGCTTTGCTCGCTCGGCTAATCGCCTTCGGGGGGGAGTGTCGAACAGGCCTGAATTTTCCAATCTGATCCTTCAATTTTCGGCCAGACCGGGATTCAGCCTCGCATTACAAATCGATCAGTCTCTCCGCCGACTTCCTCCTAGCCAGGACCAAGTCACGGAGGATGTTGCCCGCGAGGGCCGCGCTATCCTGTCCTCAATGTTGAGGTTGGACCGCGCTGTCAATCGGATCCCATCCTTCGACACGTTCGCCAAGGCTGCCGAATTGGAGCGAGAACATCTGAAAGCCTACAGCTTCGCCAGCGCGCAAGCGCAGCGTACACGACTTTTCTTTGGCTTGGTGTCCATATGCCTCTGCTTGTTTGCGACCATTCGAGCCTCCACGCTGCATGTGCGGACGAACCGGTTGGAAAGGCGGTTAGAGCTTGAAGCGGCGATGAGTGAGATCGAAGCTTGTTTCATCGACAGTCAAGCAACGAAGGCTTCGCGGCGCTTCTCCACCGAAGCAGCGCTTAGACTCATTCAATGCGTTTTCGATGCAGATCAATGCGCGCTTGCTCTGGTGGATCCGAGTATCAGCAGGAATACCGAGTACTTTGTCGCGAACAAGCGCATGCGCGTCTGGAACGCCACGCTAATCCATGAAGTCGTCTCACTTGTACACCCGGAACAGCCAGTGTTTCGCGTCGTTCCGGCGTCGGAAGTGGTTCGGACTGCCGTAGGCACTACCGGTGTTTGTCAAATTGTTGGTTGCAGGGCCTCCGATCAGCAGGCTGCGGTTTGTATCCTTGTTTTTGAAGGAGATCGCTCACCACCCTCCACAGACGACCTCCTGGTTCTGGCGAGCGCTACTGTGCGTTTAGGCAACCATCTTGAAATGCAACGTGTACACACGGAACGTAACCTTTTTGAGAGTCGATGGGAGCATGCGGAAAGGCTGACGGCGGTCGGCACAATCGCAAGCGGCGTTACACATGAATTCAATAATGTTCTAGGAGCAATAGTCGGCTACGCAGAGATGGCTAAAGGTCTTGTGCGCCGCCCCTCGAGAATTCGGGGCCACATCGGCCAAATTATCTTGGCCAGCAACCGAGCCAAGCTGATTATTGATCAAATTTTGTCACTAAGCCGAACTCGGAAGCGCGTGACGATGCCTTTCGACGTCTCGGAGAGTGTAATGGATCTCGCGCCATTGCTGCGGGTTACACTTCGTGCGGATGTTCAGTTGAACTTCAAGATCAACGAGTGGCAAACGGTGATCGAGGGCAGCCCGACCGAGATACAGCAAATCCTTATGAATCTATGCAAGAACGCGTCGGAGGCTCTCTTGAATGAGGGCCGTGTCGAGATTAGCGTTTCTCGCGCTCACGTCTGTCAAACGAAGCCCGTGGCTAAGGGCACCTTGAAACCGGGAGATTACGTTCTCCTCTCCATCAGCGACGATGGCCAAGGAATCGCAAGTTCGGTGCTTCCGCACATCTTTGAGCCCTTTTTTACCACGCGCTCTCGCGTCGGCGGGACCGGACTGGGTCTTGCTGCGGTGGACCGCCATGTGAGCGCGCTCGCAGGATGCCTTGACGTCACCTCGGCTGTTGGCCGAGGTACACGCTTCGATCTCTACTTACCGGCCTGCGCTGAGGAGCAGGTCAGAGCTGATAGCGCTTCCGGTCCATACGATGGATCACTTGGCAATGGAGAAATCATTGCAGTCGTGGAGTCCGATCCAGCAGCGTTGGAGATCTACAACGATAAGATCGCCGCGCTTGGTTATAAGCCTGTCGGCTTCGCGACCTTCGAAAGTCTTTGCGACTGGATCGAGAGCGGGAAGGCAGCCGACCTCCTAATTTTCGATCAAGCGACTTCCCTCGGGCCAGGACAGCCTGAAGCCGTACGTACCACCCTGATGACGGTGCCCATCATCGTCGTTGGTGGAAGCGACCCCATGCCGATCACATCTGGTAATCAGACCTTCGTCCTTTGGCTAGCCAAACCGGTCTCGTCCAGGACGATGGAGCATGCAATCCGTAGGATGATAATGGCATGATGCCGCCGACGCGCTCAGGCTACCGAGCTACCGAGGCAATCGGAGGCGGAGCCGGCTGGGATCCAGCAAATACAAGAGCGTCGGACGATCTCTGCGCACCCGGCTCATGGCGAGTTCCCCTCGAACACTGTCGTCGGCTTCCGCCCAAGGAAGGGCTCCCCGACCACAGCAAACCTGCCGCAGTGCTCGTGACCGTCAAGGACAAGTCGCCGCGCGATGGGGTCTGCGGGCCTCCATCCTTGACAAGTCACTGCGCGCTGGCGGCGACAGGCGACGGGTAATATAGGGTCTGGGCGAGGAGATGGTCGCCAATCGGTCATGCAAGATGGTTGACGAAAAGCAAAGCTTGACAATCATCGCCCCATTCACGCCAGACTCTCCTGTGCGCTCATCACTCGGCTACGGCTCCTCGCCTGCCCCGACAAGGCTATCGCCGCCCGGCCGGGCAAGCGATGTCCCAGGTTCCGACGTGTTCCATTCATGCTTGATGGACCTAGGCCCCGGCAGGGCGGGAGCATGAGGCTGGGTTCTCGGTCGCGGATCTGTGAGGCAAGCACGGGGTAAGCGAAGGCTCGACCCACCATTGGGGAGGCCGGCTTCGGCACGGAGGTGCGGCCTCGGCGTTGAGAGGCATCGGATCGGGTGTAGCAGGACTTTCGAACTAACTGCCGACAACACACTGGATAGGCTGTTCTCGTCGTTCGGTCCAGTTCACCAACGCCTGTGTCGACATTTTACGGCGCTTCACTACTCAGCGCCGCGCCCGTGAGCGCCAGCGAGTGGTCGTCGGCGGGCTCGATGGCGCTATCAGGTCGGGGACTCGACCTCTATGATCATCACCGACTTAATTCAAATTTGTCTGTATATATTGACGATTGCACCACCTTCACCTCGTAAACGGCAATGCGGGCGGATGGAGAGGGTTCTATGATATGACAAGCGATTTTTCCGCCGCCCGAGGGCATTTAGATCGAGCGTATGACTACCTTTGTGGGGATGACCCGATGAGTCAAAGGGGCCGAGAAGCCTTGGATCTGCTGATTGAGGCGGTTGCCGTCGAAGAGTTCAAGCAGCCACGCCAAAGCGCGGAGGTGCTGAGGTTTCCGATCGGGCGCCGCTGCTGAGGTAATCTCCACGGCCGCCATGTAGCCTCAGGTGGCAGGGACTCGCCGCCCCGTGAGGGCCGGGAACGAACGCATTGGCAAAAGGAAAGCCCACTTGCCAGACCCGCGCCCGGCCGGCGTGGTAAGAAGGCCGGCGGGTTCCCAAGCGGAGACATTGACGCCGGACTATGACGTTCTTTGCATCGGCAATGCAGCGCCGGCAACACCGCCGCCGGCGTAGGCAGCTTCGGCGGGCGCGCCGCTTCTTCGGCAGGTGTCGAACGACGCGCTCGGCGAGATCTACGCCCACGACATCCACGCCCAGGGCGTCGCCTTCGACACCGAACCGCTAGTGGGACAACCACCGACGGCATGCTCGATGATCTTCGTAACGCCCGATGGCGAGCGCTTATCTCGGCGCCTGCTTCGAACTCGGCCCGACGATGTCGAACCGGACAAGGCTTCGGGCACCAAGGTCACTTATTTCGAGGGCTATCTGGGGGACCCGCCGCGCGCCAAGCAAGCGATCCGGCAGACCGCGCGGCTGGCGCATGCCGCTGGGCGCGAAGTGTCGATGACGCTGTCGTATTCGTTTTGCGTCGACCCCTACCGCGACGAGTTCGTCGAGCTGATCCGCTCCGGCACGGCAGCAGCAGGTCGTCTGGATCGCCGGGACTATCCGGGTGAGTACGTCGGGGTAGTGTGCTGAGAGTTCTGCAAATTCGCTGAGAGGGGGCGGTCATGGCAGGCTGGTGATTGTTCACGTCACCGATTGCCGCGAAGGAACGCCACCATGACAAGACTGAAGTTAAGACCGCCAGCGCTGCCGTCAAAGCAAGGGCATCGGGTTGGTCGTGTCCGACGATCACGCCGGCCTGGTGGCAGCGATCGGCGAGGTGATCCCCGAAGCCGCCTGGCAACGCTGCTACGTGCACTTCC
>NZ_JAMYSB010000044.1:0-20514 GCF_040321695.1 Mesorhizobium sp. M0292 | reverse complement strand
CCGGCCAAGCGGCCGAGTGGGGCTGAGATCCGCCCCCACCTGCGCCGTCTGGTGCGGGCGATCCGGATCAACTGGCCGAACATTCAATCCTGCTCCGCGGGGATAGCCATTATTGCAACCCAGGTCATCGACTGGTGCTGCGCGTCGACTTCATCTTTGGCCTCGCGCCCACCACGACCCTGCGCAAGCATGTGGCGGATCTGGAGGCCAGCACGACAGCACGCTTCGAAGCGTCGGCCAAGAGAGGCAAGGTCCGCAGGTTCAAGAAGTTCGTTGACGGCGCCGCTAGTTGGAGCCGCGTCGAGCGCATCATCGCGCGGGTCGAGGTCGGCGCCCACGGTGGCGATATCCGCTTCGTCCCCCGCCTGCCATCACGCCGGAGCAATCCCGGCGCCTGACGAGGCGCGTGGAAAAGCACCGCAACGGCGACCACAGCGTCGCTTCAGGCCGTCAAAAGCTTATCGCCGTGCATCAAGGCGGCTAGATGGCAACGAGGCTTATGCCGCCCGAGCATCGCAGCTAAGTATGCATGAGGGGTCGTCCCTTCAAAATACTTGATACATTTGCGCTTGCGTAGCTCCTTGCATGCGCTCGATGCCAGGAGGAGACCTCTGTTCTAAACGCTCGCATCGATGCAACGCCGTTGACACCATCATCGCGGCGACCGCTTTGCCGCGGCCGCCGCAGCCCTTTTCGAGCATGACGATCATGCCGGCGCCATCGCAGTGATGCACTTGCAAATTCAGAGATGCACTCTGGCCAAATGCTAGGTGCCCAGCATATGTCCGGCATCCCGCAACGCCGCTACGAAGAGACGGGCATTGCCGTTGGCATCCATCTTGGCCTGCATCGACAGGGGCATCCTGTGCCAGCTCTCCAAGGCCGCAATGTAATGTGAGAACATACCGTTAACGATGCAATTGTGGGTAACTAGGCCGTGTCCGTCTAACGCCAGCACGCCGAATTGGCCGCCGTGATATCGGATGGCTGCGACCCGCTGGACCTGCGCGTCACCGTCGATCCGCACGTTGAAAAGCAGGCTGCCGCGGCTCCTGGTGGCTATCTCGGCGGCTTTTTCAGCGAAGCTCAACGAGAGCGAGCGGACGCTTTCGACTGCCATCTGTAAAACCATCAAGTTCAGTTCATCCACTGCCATAAGGTACCTGTGCGCAAGACATGGGTGATTGCAATCGACCACACCGCTTGTTCACAGATGTCGGCTCACGACCGGTTATTCAGGGTTCGCCGGTTATCCATTGAGGGCGTGCTCATCAAAATGATCCTGACGTGGAATGCGCTGCATCTACGAAGCGCGACGAGCAGGCCAGCCAAAGCTGTCGCGACAATTGATCTCATAATCCACCCCGATATCTGGATTTCGGCATCGCTGAACATCCCTGGTAAGTGAGCTGTTTGCGGCAAGCCCATCTCGGCTTTGTACTCCGAAACCGTTGCAATGGCGTCGCTCGGCGCTCGGGACCGACAGGCTCTGCTCGTCGAGAACTTTGTCCCCGAGAAGCGTTCGACTTTGAGCATTCCGCTGAAGGGTGACGTCTCGTCAGTCCGTGTCCTTGCAGCTCACCGCGAAGGCTTTTTGCGCATCGCACGCAAGCGCACGAATTGGTCTCCGTTCACTTCACAAAATGGTTTTCCTGAAGTACTGGAGCGCAGAGAAATCTCCGGTCGCAGCCTACCCGGTTAAAACAAGGACCCAACGATGAAGACTCTCGTCGTCTGCTCCGGCGGATTGGATTCCGTTACTCTTGCCCACAAGGTGGCAGCGGAGCACCAGCTGACCGGCCTGCTATCGTTCGATTACGGCCAACGGCATAGGAAGGAATTGGGCTTCGCCACCCTTTGCGCGGAGCGCCTGAGTGTCCCGCAGCGAATCATCGATATCCACGAGATCGGCGGCGACCTTTCCGGCTCCGCGCTGACCGACAATGTGGACGTGCCCGACGGGCACTATGCCGAAGACACGATGAAGATAACGGTGGTGCCCAACCGGAACGCCATCATGTTGGCCATTGCCTTCGGCCTCGCCGCAGCGCAAGACGCTGACGCAGTGGCGACGGCCGTGCATGGTGGGGATCACGTTGTCTATCCCGATTGCCGTCCGGCCTTCATCGACGCTTTCCAGATGATGCAGGACCACGCGCTCGACGGCTACGCGCAGATTCGCCTTTATGCACCCTATGTGAACCTGACGAAGGCGGACATTGTTACGGATGGAGCCACATACGGCACGCCGTTTGCGCAGACCTGGTCCTGTTACAAGGGCACCGAGCGTCATTGCGGGAGGTGCGGGACCTGCGTCGAGCGGCGTGAGGCGTTTCACATCGCTGGGCACCCGGACCCAACCGAGTATGAGGACTCCGACTTCTGGCTCGGAGCGCTGCGAAGGACCACCGCGTAATGTTCCGCATCACCAAGGAATTCCACTTCTCAGCCTCGCATCAGCTCACCTCATTGCCACCCGATCACCAATGCGCGCGCCTGCACGGACATAACTACATCGTCGAAGTGGAGCTTTCAGCGGATGGACTGGACGATCACGGCTTCGTGCGCGACTACCACGACTTGGCGCCATTCAAACGCTACATCGACGAGAGCTTCGACCACCGGCATCTCAACGACGTGCTGGGACACGAGCAAGTCACGGCGGAATATCTGGCCAGACATTTCTACGACTGGTGCAAGGCACGCCTGAGCGAAACCGCGGCCGTGCGGGTGAGCGAAACGCCGAAAACCTGGGCGGAATACCGGCCATGACGAATACTCATCCCGCAATCCGCGTTAGCGAGATTTTCGGGCCGACGATCCAGGGCGAGGGCGTGCTCATAGGTTTGCCGACGATCTTCGTCAGAACCGGCGGGTGTGACTATCGCTGTTCCTGGTGCGACAGCCTCCATGCTGTGGACAATCAATTCCGCCATGAATGGGAGATGATGTCCGTTGGGGCGGTGTGGAAAAATGTGCTTGCCCTTTCCGGTGGCCGCCCGCTGATGGTGTCGCTATCAGGCGGCAATCCGGCCATCCAGCCGCTCGGCGCGCTCATCGACCGGGGCCATGGTGACGGTTACCGTTTTGCGCTGGAAACCCAAGGGTCGCTTGCCAGGGACTGGTTTGCGCAGCTTGACGTGCTGATCCTCAGCCCAAAGCCGCCGTCAAGCCAAATGACGACAGATTGGGCCGCTGTCGAGGCGTGCCTCCAGGCGGCACAAGGCAAGCCCCAAGTCGTGCTCAAGCTCATTGTTTTCGACGAAAGGGACTACACCTACGCGAAAGACGCCGCTGCGCAATTTCCGCAACTTCCGATCTATCTGCAGCCCGGCAATCACACGCCGCCACACCCCACAAATGATGACGCGCCTGTCGACCTTGACGGAATATTGAAGCGCATGGAGTGGCTGGTTGACAGCGTGACCCGCGACAGATGGTTCGAGGCCCGCGTGCTGCCGCAGCTGCACGTTGTGCTCTGGGGTAACAAGAGAGCCGTCTAGCCCAGGCCCTTTCCACTGGAACTGCGCCGGCAGAATTCGGGTGAACGGGTGGTTCAGGTCGAAGGGAGCTGTCGCCGACAACCATGATCCGACAGGCAGGGCTCGAGCGGACGATATCGTCGCTGCGCCAAGACGCGTCTGGTCCGCTCAGAATCTTGTCTCGATAGACGGTCGCCGATCAACAAACGTACCGCGGTCCATGATCGACTGAGAGGCATGACCGTTCCTCTGAGTGCTCAGACTGCCGCCGAGTGCCTGGCCGTTCCAGCTTCGAAATATTTGTCGAACCTGGCCGCGATGCTTCGGACGAAAGGGCGACTTTCAGCCGGCACAACGAATCTGTCGCCATCAAGTTCAAGCAATCGAACCGGATCGTGGAGGGCCATGGAACTTGACTGAAGGAGGAGCCTCTGGCCGGCCTCGCCGAAGCGTTCCACCAAATCGATGGCCGAGAAGGCGAAGTCGCACATCAAACGTTCGATGATCCAGCCGCGAACGCGGTCGTCGTTGGAAAGTGCGATACCCCGAACAGCGGCCAGCCCGCCGTCATCAACCATGCGTCTATATTCGCTAGTTGAAGGCATGTTCTGCGCATAGCCTTGCCGAAACTGGCTAATGGATGACGGGCCGAGCCCGATCAAGATTTCGCAGCAATCGTCCGTGTAGCCCTGAAAGTTCCGGTGCAAAGTCCCGGTGTGTGCCGCAATCGCCAGCGCATCGCCCGGTTTGGCGAAATGGTCGAGCCCGATTGCCTCGTATCCATTGTCTACAATCGCCTGTGCAGCCAGTTGCGACTGGGCAAAGCGCTCCGCCGGACCCGGCAACCAGGCCTCGTCGATCATCGTCTGATGTTTCTTGAACCACGGTACATGCGCGTAGCCAAACAGTGCGATCCGATCCGGTTCCAGGGTCAGTGCCTGCGTGACCGTAGAAGCGACGCTTTCCCTGGTCTGGTGCGGCAGACCATAGAGCAGGTCCAGATTGACGGATTCGACGCCGCGCGAACGAACGCCGTCGACGACCGTCTTGGTCTGCAGGAAGCTCTGCTCGCGGTTGATCGCCTTTTGCACCTTCGGATCGAAATCCTGAACGCCGAGGCTCGCACGGGTCATGCCGATTTCGGCAAGCGCATCGAGGCGGGCATCGTCCATATCGTTGGGTTCGATTTCAACGCTGATCGTGGCGCCGGGAAGAAAGCCGAAGCTGTTGCGCAGGGCGGTTCCCAGCGCCACCATATCTTCGGGCTTGAGCATGGTCGGCGAACCACCGCCGAAATGGACGGCACGCACACGACCTTTGCCTCCAACAAGACCGGCGACGGTAGCGATCTCGGCATGCAATGAGCGGAGATAGATCGTCACCGGTTCGTAATGGCGTGTCTGCTTGGTATGGCAGGCACAAAACCAGCAAAGCTTGTCGCAGTATGGGATGTGCAGATAGAGCGAGATTTCGTCGCCCTCATCGAACCGCTGTAGCCAGCCACGACAAACGGTAGCGTCAACGCTTGCATTGAAATGCGGCGCGGTCGGGTAGCTCGTGTAGCGCGGGACGTTCTCGCCAAATCTGGCAACTAGCTTTTGTCGCATGTCGTGGTCCACCGTGTTTGCCTCGCCCGAACTGTGGATGCTTGGATGAGCCTAAGCCCTGATTTCGATCAACCTTCAGCACGGACAAACTGCCGCAAGGATTTTTCTACCGTGGATGCTATCCTGCCCGCACGGAGCGGTAGAGCGATCGAATGACATTACGGCAGGATATTCACAGTTCCGGCATCCCCGTTCTTTGCCTGTCTTGCGAGGCACGGCGCCGCGGTGTCTGTGGCGCGCTAGAGCCAGACCATTTGGCTCAGCTCGCCAAGACGTCGTCGCGGCACAATATCGAGCCGGGGGTCGAACTGATCGGCGACGCCGAGGCGGTCGACTGTTATTCGAACGTGCTTTCAGGCGTGGTGAAGCTCACGAAGAGCCTGTCAGATGGACGCCAACAGATTGTCGGCCTGCAGTTCGCCCCGGATTTTCTGGGTCGGCCCTTCAAGATGAAAAGTGCGATTAATGCGGAAGCGGCAACAGCTGTCTCGCTATGCTCGTTTCCCAGAGCGGCCATCGAACGGATGATGAAGCAGTCACCCGAATTTGTGCATCGCCTGCTCAAGCAGGCGCTGAACGAACTTGACGAGGCACGCGAATGGATGGTGACTCTGGGGCGCAAGACCGCACCAGAGAAGGTGGCGAGCTTTCTCCTCATGATTGCCCGGAACATCGACTCCAATGTTGACCCGACGGCTAGCTCGACGTGCTTCGAGCTGCCGATGACGCGTGCCGACATTTCTGATTTCCTTGGAATCACAAACGAGACCGTGAGCCGTCAGCTGACCAGCCTGAGAATGGACGGCGTGATTCGGATCGAGAACAACCGCCGCGTCACCGTGGACAGCATGAGCCGGCTGGAACGGCGCTGCGGCGGCCGAGGCGCTACAGCCGTTTGAATGACGCAGAAGCTGCATGGCCCCCGTCACTTACTTCATTCGGGGCAGGGCATGCTCGCGTTGGGCTCAGAAGAAGTCGCGTAGCGACAGCCCGTTCTCCATCCGATCGTATGCGCCAGTTGCCTTTCGGCTCGTCGGCGAAGCATCCACACTTGGCCGAAGTCAATACGCCTCATCCGCAGGGGAAAATCGCCGTCTCCCCAAGCCATGAATGTCACGACGGCAGCGTAACGCTGGCGCTGGCTGTTCCAAGGCATTGAACGCGGGGTTCGGTAAGGCGTCGACCTGCTTTCCAGCGTCGCAGAAGGTGCGCTCCCCCACACGCCCGCGGTCGCCTCCGCACCCGGGGCCCGACCGGGGACGCCAGGTCCCATCCATAAACGAGCGGCCGGTGGTGCGCTTCCACATTCGATTGTCGCAGTCTGATCGCACCGAACTCGATGCTGCTCGAGCAAAATGGTGCGGCTCTGACATGGATCAGGGCGAGCAGGCGACGGCTGCGCAATAAGACACCGCGGTTTGGCATCCGCCGGAATTGGAAATCGGGGCTTGCGATGAAATTCGGCAAAGAAATCGTGCTTCTAAGCCTGTTCGCATTCGCGGCTTTGGTGGCGGCTGGCGCTGGGGTGGATGAACCCTTTCGCCAGCATATGTGGGTCTTGTTATTCGCCTTGGCTGGCTTCACTGCGATCCTACTGCGTAACACTGAGTTCAAGCCTGCCGCTCCGATCGACCCGTCCGCCTACATGGATGGTCCAATCCGCTACGGCGCCATCGCCACCATGTTCTGGGGTGTGGTTGGCATGCTGGTCGGGGTGGTCATCGCGCTGCAGCTTGCCTATCCCGATCTCAACATCCAGCCCTGGTTCAACTTCGGCCGCTTGCGGCCTCTGCACACCTCGGGCGTCGTCTTCGCCTTCGGCGGCAACGCGTTGCTTTGCACGTCTCTCTATGTCGTCCAACGCACCTGCCGCGCTCGGCTGTTCGGTGGCGATCTCGCCTGGTTCGTGTTCTGGGGCTACCAGCTCTTCATCGTCATGGCCGCGACCGGTTATCTGCTCGGCATCACCGAGAGCCGCGAATATGCGGAACCCGAATGGTATGTCGACATCTGGCTGACCATCGTCTGGGTCGCCTACCTGATCCTGTTTCTGGGCACGATCCTGAAGCGCAAGGAACCGCACATCTACGTCGCCAACTGGTTCTACCTTTCCTTCATCGTGACCATCGCGATGCTGCATGTGATCAACAACCTGTCGATGCCGGCCTCCTTTCTCGGCTCCAAGAGCTATTCTGCATTTTCCGGAGTCCAGGACGCCCTGACGCAGTGGTGGTACGGCCACAACGCCGTCGGTTTCTTCCTAACCGCCGGCTTCCTCGGCATGATGTATTATTTCGTGCCCAAGCAGGCCAACCGGCCGGTCTATTCCTACCGCCTCTCGATCGTCCATTTCTGGGCAATCATCTTCCTCTACATCTGGGCCGGGCCGCATCACCTGCACTACACCGCCCTGCCCGACTGGGCGCAGACGCTTGGCATGGTGTTCTCGATCATGCTGTGGATGCCGTCATGGGGCGGCATGATCAACGGCCTGATGACGCTGTCGGGCGCCTGGGACAAGCTGCGCACCGATCCCATCATCCGCATGATGGTGATGGCCATCGCCTTCTACGGCATGTCGACCTTCGAAGGCCCGATGATGTCGATCAAGACGGTCAACTCGCTGTCGCATTATACCGACTGGACCATTGGCCACGTCCATTCCGGCGCACTCGGCTGGGTCGGCATGATCTCGTTTGGCGCAATCTACTTCATGGTGCCGAAGCTGTGGAACCGACAACGCCTCTATTCGCTGCGGCTGGTCACCTGGCACTTCTGGCTGGCGACGCTTGGCATCGTTGTCTACGCCGCGGTGATGTGGGTGTCCGGCATCATGCAGGGCCTGATGTGGCGCGAATACGACGAACAGGGCTTCCTGGTCTACTCCTTCGCCGAAACCGTGGCAGCCATGCACCCCTACTATGTCATGCGTGCCATCGGCGGAGCCATGTACCTCTCCGGCACCCTGATCATGGCCTGGAACATCGGCATGACCATTCTCGGACACCAGCGCGAGGAGGAGCCGATGCCCGCCTCCGTTCCCGCCCTTCAGCCTGCCGAATAAGGAGCCAGAAAATGGGCTTGATGGACAAACACGCGCTGATCGAGAAGAACGCCACGCTTCTGCTCATCGGTTCGCTTCTCGTGGTCACCGTGGGCGGAATCGTCGAGATCGCACCGCTCTTCTACCTCGACAACACGATCGAGAAGGTGGAAGGCATGCGGCCTTACTCGCCGCTCGAACTTGCTGGGCGAAACATCTATGTCCGCGAGGGCTGCTACCTCTGCCACAGCCAGATGATCCGCCCGTTCCGTGACGAGGTCGAGCGCTACGGCCACTACAGCCTGGCGGCCGAGTCGATGTACGACCACCCCTTCCAGTGGGGATCGAAGCGCACCGGACCGGACCTCGCTCGCGTCGGTGACCGCTATTCCAACCTGTGGCACGTGGATCACCTGACAGATCCACGGTCCGTGGTGCCGGAATCGATCATGCCGAGCTATGCCTTCCTGAAGGACAAGCCGATCGCGGTGAAGGACTTCTCGACGCATCTGGTCGCCAACAGGCGCGTCGGCGTCCCCTACTCCGACGACATGATCGCCAACGCCAATGCCGATTTGATGGCGCAGGCTGATCCCAACGCCGACACATCCGGCCTCGAGGCCCGCTACCCCAAGGCCAAGATCGGCGATTTCGACGGCAACCCGCAACAGGTCACCGAAATGGACGCGCTGGTCGCCTATCTGCAGATGCTCGGCACGTTGGTCGATTTCAAGAACTACGATGAGACCGCCGGCTACCGCTGAGGACAATGGCCATGACGTACAATTTCATGCGGGAGTTTGCCGACAGCTGGGGCCTACTTGCCATGGCTCTTTTCTTCATCGGATCTGTTGCCTTTGCAGTTCGTCCCGGAAGCCGCAGGCAAGCCGGCGAAGCAGCTCAAATTCCTCTGAATGAGGACTGATCATGAGCAGCGATCACATCGACGAGGTTTCCGGCATCTCAACCACCGGTCATGAGTGGGACGGCATCCGGGAGCTCAACAACCCGCTTCCGCGCTGGTGGGTCTGGACGTTCTACATCACCATAGTCTGGGCGATCGGCTACACGATCGCCTATCCGGCATGGCCTCTGCTGCATACGGCGACCAAGGGTGTGCTCGGCTATTCCAGCCGCAACGATGTCGGGAACGAGTTGTCCAAGGCTGAAGCAGCCAAGGGCAAATATGTCGCCGCGATAGAAGCGAAAAGTGTTTCGGAGATCGCGGCGGACGACACGCTGCGCGAATTCGCCGTCGCCGCCGGCGGTGCCGCGTTCAAGCTCAATTGCGTGCAGTGCCATGGTTCCGGCGCCCAGGGCTCCAAGGGCTTCCCCAACCTCAACGACGACGACTGGCTGTGGGGCGGCAAGGCGGACCAGATCCAGCAGACGGTTACACATGGCATTCGCTTCGCTACCGATCCGGATACGCGCCTGTCGGAAATGCCCGCCTTTGCCGACATCATCACCGCCGACCAGATCAAACAGGTCAGCGCCTACGTCGCCAGTCTGTCGGGGGCCGTCGTCAATCAAGCATTGGTCGCGCCGGGCGCAAAGGTCTTTGCCGAAAACTGCGTGGCCTGTCATGGCGACAATGCAAAGGGCAACAAGGAACTCGGCGCTCCAGATCTGACCGACGCCATCTGGCTCTACGGGTCAGGCGAAGCGGCCATCGCCGCCCAGGTAACCGCACCGAAACACGGCGTGATGCCGGCTTGGGGCGCGCGCCTGGGCGAAACCAGGGTCAAGGAACTGGCGGTCTACATCCATTCGCTTGGCGGCGGAGAATAGGAAAGCAGCCTATTCTCGTCCTCCCCCTCCCGCCAAGCGACGAGGCCCGGCGCAAGCCGGGCCTCGGCATCATCCAGAACCGATGAGTCGGCTTCCGGCGAAATCGTCGCTGGTGACTGGAGCTTCTCGTGCTCGATAACACGCAAATAAAACGGATCGAACCCACGACGTTCAACTCCGCCAAGGTGCGCCAGCCAATGTATGCCGCGCGCAGGAAGATCTTCCCGAAGCGGGCGTCGGGCAGCTTTCGCCGATTTAAATGGATCGTGATGGCGATCACGCTGGGCATCTACTATCTGACACCGTGGCTGCGCTGGGGTCGGGGTCCGTTTGCCCCCGACCAGGCGGTGCTGCTTGATGTCGCCAACCGGCGCTTCTATTTCTTCTTCATCGAGATATGGCCCCAGGAATTCTACTATGTCGCCGGCCTTCTGGTCATGGCCGGCGTCGGTCTTTTCCTGATCACGTCGACTGTTGGCCGTGCCTGGTGTGGCTACACATGCCCACAGACCGTATGGGTCGATCTGTTCCTGGTCGTCGAGCGCGCAATCGAGGGCGACCGCAACGCACGCATCAAGCTCGATGCCGGTCCCTGGACCACCCGCAAGCTTGTGCTGCGGGCATCGAAACACGTCATCTGGCTGGTCATAGCCGCAGCGACTGGTGGCGCATGGATCTTCTATTTCGCCGATGCGCCGACGCTGCTCGGCGAACTCTTCACCGGCACGGCAGCGCCTGTCGCCTACATCACCGTCGCGGTTCTGACGGCGACGACCTACACGTTTGGCGGGCTGATGCGCGAACAGGTCTGCACCTATATGTGCCCTTGGCCGCGCATCCAGGCAGCCATGCTCGACGAGAGCTCGCTCACCGTCACCTACAATGACTGGCGCGGCGAACCGCGCACCCGTCACGCCAAGAAGGTTCTTGCCGCAGGGCATCCCGTCGGCGATTGCGTCGACTGCAATGCCTGTGTCGCCGTCTGTCCGATGGGGATCGACATACGCGACGGTCAGCAACTCGAATGCATCACCTGCGCGCTCTGCATCGATGCCTGTGACGGCGTCATGGACAAGCTCGGCAAAGCGCGAGGACTGATCTCCTACGCGACGCTCTCCGACTACAACGCCAACAAGATCCTGGCCACCGCCGGCGGCGCCAGCTCGGTCAACCCATCACTGGTCAGGACGGATGACGGCTTGTTTTCGGACAGGGTGGCGCATTTCCATATCAGCAAGATCTTTCGGCCACGAACCTATGTCTACATGGCCATGTGGTCGCTGATCGGGCTGGGGCTGCTTTTTTCGCTGCTGACGCGCGACCGGCTCGAAATCAATGTCCTGCACGACCGCAACCCGCAATTCGTGACGCTCTCGGACGGCTCGATCCGCAATGGCTATACCGTCAAGCTCTTGAACATGATCCCCGAACCGAGAACGATTATCGTCACCCTCGGGGGTTTGCCAGGCGCGGAGATGAGCATCGTTGGCGTCGATCTCCCCGCCGATCGCTCGTTTGCAGTCCAGGTCGAACCCGACCGGCTGAAGATGTTGAAGGTTTTCGTGCGCCTGCCCGCCGACCAGATTCATGGCCAGGCGCAGACCTTCACATTCCGGGTCGAAGACAAGGTCAGCTTCGAGTCCAACGAATACACCGCCACCTTCAACTCGCCGGAGATCGCCAGATGAACGCCACCACGCGAAATCCCCGCGAGTTCACCGGCAGGCACATGTTGGCCACCATCCTTGCCTTTTTCGGCGTGGTCATCGCGGTCAATCTCACGATGGCGACGCTTGCCAACACAAGCTGGACCGGCCTTGTCGTCGAAAATACCTATGTGGCGAGCCAGCAATTCAACAAGAAGGCCGAGGAAGGCCGTGCGCAGGCAGCGCTTGGCTGGACCGGCCAGTTGACCATCGCATGGGGCGAAGTCCGCTATCGCATCATCGACGCCGCGGGCAAACCGGTTTCCCTGCATGGCGTGAAGGTGCTGTTTCGCCATCCCGCTTACGAGAAAGAAGATGAGTCCGTCACGCTCGCCCTGGTCTCTGGCCAGGAGTTTGCAGCACAACACGTGCCAAGGGATGGTGTCTGGATCATCGAAATAGACGCCGATGCCGGCCTGGCAAGACCTTATCGCGACGTGCGCAGGGTCATGATTTCCAATGGAGCGCTGAAATGAGCTGTTGTGCACCGGGCGCTGAAATAGCGCTGGATCTGGTCAGCCCCGCTTCGGTCCTGCCGTCAAGCCAGGAGGTCAGGCTGGCGAGCCGGTCGCTGGGCGATGACCTTCATCAGACCGACCTGTCGGTACCGACGGTTCACTGCGGCGCCTGCATCCAGATGATCGAGACCGCGTTGGGAAAGCTCAATCACGTCCAGGCCGCCCGCGTCAACCTTTCAACGAAGCGGGTCTCGGTCCAGTGGCGCGGCGATGAGGTTCCACCATTGGTCGCAGTGCTCGGGCGCTTGGGCTACCAGGCACATCTGTTCGAAGCCGACACCGATGCGAAGGACAGGACGTTATCGGAGCTCATCCGCGCCGTCGCCGTTGCCGGCTTTGCGGCGGGCAACATCATGCTGCTCTCGGTATCGGTCTGGTCCGGCGCCGAAGGCGCCACCCGCGATTTGTTCCACTGGGTCTCGGCGCTCATCGCCATTCCCGCCCTCGCCTTTGCCGGCGGGATCTTCTTCAAATCGGCGTGGACTGCGCTGCGCCACGGCCGCATGAACATGGACGTGCCGATCGCCGTCGGCGTGTCGCTGGCCTACGCCATGAGCCTCTATGAGACGATCACCCATGGCGACCACGCCTATTTCGACGCGTCGGTATCGCTGCTGTTCTTTCTCCTGATCGGTCGCACGCTCGATCACGTGATGCGGGAACGCGCCCGCACCGCCGTCAAAGGCCTGTCACAGCTCGCGGCGCGTGGCGCCATGGTGCTGCGCGGCGATGGCGCTCGGGACTATCTGCCGGTGGCCGAGATCGAACCGGGCATGCTGTTGTTGATCGCCGCCGGCGAAAGAATCCCTGTCGATGGCAAAATTGTGCGCGGGACATCGGACGTCGACTGCTCCCTGGTCTCCGGCGAGAGCACGCCCAGTTGCGTGGCGCCGGAAGACACCGTGCAGGCCGGCGTCCTCAACCTTACCGGTCCGCTGACGATAGAGGCCACAGCCGCCGCGAAGGATTCGTTCCTGGCGGAAATGGTTCGGCTGATGGAGGCCGCCGAAGGTGGTCGCGCCCGCTATCGCCGTATCGCCGACCGCGTGTCGGCACTCTACGCGCCCGTGGTTCATCTCACCGCCTTGGCAACCTTCCTGGGCTGGATGGCGGCGACCGGCGACTGGCATCGGGCGATGACGATTGCCATCGCTGTTCTCATCATCACATGCCCCTGCGCGCTTGGCCTCGCCGTCCCAATCGTTCAGGTGGTCGCAGCGCGGCGCCTGTTTGAGAATGGCATCATGGTCAAGGACGGCTCGGCCATGGAGCGCCTGGCAACGATCGATACAGCCGTGTTCGACAAGACCGGCACGCTCACGCTTGGCCAGCCCAGGCTCGTCAACACGTCGTCGATCGATCCCGCCATGCTGGCAATCGCTGCCGACTTGGCCGCGCATTCGCGTCATCCATATTCAAAGGCCATTGCCGGCTTTGCCGTCAGCAGCAGCCAGCACAAATTCGATGCGGTGACCGAGCACCCGGGTTTCGGGATCGAAGCCACAGCCGCCGGTAGCATCTGGCGGCTGGGTAGACGCGGATGGGCTGGCTGGAAGGCTCGAACCGGCGGCGAAGGCAAACATGGCTACGGCGGAACAGTCCTGACGAAAAACGGCATGATTGTCGCATCCTTCGTTTTCGAGGATGCGCTGCGCCTCGACACCAGGGCAGCGATCGATCAACTGCGCAACGCTGGTATGTGCGTGGAAATGCTGTCGGGCGATACCGCGAAAGGCTGCGCCGAGGTTGCGGACGTGCTTGGTGTCGACGACTTCGTTCCCTGCCTGCTGCCGTCCGGCAAGGTTGAACGCATCGAGAGCCTGGCGAGAGACGGGCACAAGGTTCTGATGGTTGGCGACGGCCTCAATGACACGCCGGCGCTGAGCGCCGCGCATGTCTCGATCGCACCCGCCACCGCCGCCGACATTGGCCGCAATGCAGCCGACTTCGTTTTTCTGCGCGAAAGCCTCTTGGCGATCCCGCTGGCGCTGGACGTGTCGCGCAAGGCGGGAAGCCTGATCCGACAGAACATAACAATTGCTATCGTTTACAATGCTGTGGCCGTGCCGATCGCCATTCTGGGTCATGTTACGCCTCTGATCGCGGCGGTCGCGATGTCTGCCTCGTCATTGCTTGTGATTGGAAATGCGATGCGTCTGCAAGGCTTCGCAACGGGTGCGTCGTCCGAAACGGCGCGGCAGGACAGGCCCGCGCGGGCCGGCACCTTGGCCCGATCCTCATGACGACGCTCGCCTATCTCATTCCGGTGGCGCTGTTCCTTGGCGCACTCGGCCTGTCCGGCTTCCTGTGGGCGTTGAGAAGCGGCCAGTACGACGATCTCGATGGCGCGGCGGAGCGCATTCTTATCGACCGCGACGACGGCGCGGAGAATGCTCCTCGCTCCAAGTGACTCAGATCAAAGCGCCGCGGGTCGGGATGTCCTATCGTCGTCCGACGAAAGATCAGGAGGGTGAGGATGCAGGCCGAATCCATAATGACAAAGCCAGTCATCACGACGGATGCGAACGCGACGATCGCGCAAGCGGTCGAGCTCATGCTTTCAAACAAGGTCAGCTGCCTGCCGGTAGCAGACAGCGACGGCACCCTGATTGGTATTGTAAGCAAAAGCGACTTCTTGCGCCGAGAAGAACTTGGGACCCAGCGTGTGCGTCCGCGCTGGCTGGAGTTTGATCTTGGCCCGGGCACAGTCGCCAATGACTATGCGCGCTCGAACGGACGGATCATCCATCAGGTGATGACCACACCCGTCATCTCGGCGCCTCCTAGCGCCTCGATTGCAGATATTGTCGACCTGATGATGCAACATCGCATCAACAATCTTCCGATTGTCGATCGGGACAGGGTCATCGGCATCATCACGCGAACTGATTTGCTGCTTGTCCTGATCCGCGCCATGCCGAAACAGGGAACCACGCCACCCGATGACGACCTGATCCGCAAGGCTATCCTTGCCGAACTGCAGTCACAAACCTGGAGCGGTGGTGACTTGATCGATGTGAGGGTCAGCGACGGCCTTGTCGAACTGAAGGGGGCGATTGTCGACGAGCGTCAGCGGAAGGCAGCTATCGTTGCGGCTGAGAAGGTTGCCGGCGTCGGGCAAGTCAAGGACGGCCTCCTCCTCAGTACGGATCCGTTCGGTGAAGGTTTCATAGCTGCGGAAAAGGCGGGGACGCGGAGCAGAGTCCCTTTGGTTCTGCTCCCTTCCCACATCACTTGGACATGAGGCTGTCGGCGAGTTCCTTCGGCGTCTAGCGCCCGTCATGGGCGGAGAGCACGCTGTCGGCAGCAAGATGCCCGTCCTGACGGAATGCGATGGCCGCTGCCTGTTTTGGTGGGGCTTGGACCGGCGCTTCCTGTGGATATGAAGAGCGGCCAATACGAAGATCTCGACGGCTCCGCCCAGCGGATCCTTATCGATCGGGAAGAGCCGCGAGGCTGAACCGGTTGGCGGCGCCCAACGACTGTGCGGATGCTGGTCGTCAGTCGACCGAGTCTTTGCTGGATTGCCTCGTCATGATGATATCGGCGCGCGTGCGAAGAACGGATCAGCCACAATACGTTGCCGAACCTTTGGCCAGTAGGGGCACGCGATTGGGAAGCCGACCATTCAGAATGCCTAGACATGCAAACGTTTTCACGGCAATCGACCACTCGACCGTGAACCCGCCGTTGCCGGGTTATCGAGCCTGGTTGATCCAGATCAGCGTTATCTCTTCGTCGGCGTGGTTTCATTGACCAGGCTTCCAACGGAGAACGCATGTCTATCGACGATGGGGAGATGAGCGGCAAACCGTGGGTGATTGCGATGCGTCAAGAGCGCTTCGTATCGCAGATAGCCGCTATGGCGGCACGCTGATGGCCGGCTCTGTCGACACATTCGACATCATTGTCGTCGGAGCTGGGCCGGTCGGACTTGCCTTCGCAGCATCGCTCGCCCTGAGCCGACTCAAGGTGGCAGTGGTTGAACGGCAGTCGCTCGACAGCCTGGCGAATCCGGCTTTCGACGGTCGCGAGATCGCGCTGACGCACGCATCGGTGAGAATCCTTCGCGAGCTCGGCGCCTGGGACGCCATGCCCGCATCTGACAAATCACCGCTTCATGGCGCGCGCGTGCTCAACGGATCGAGCCCTTTCGCCCTGTGCTTCGATATTCGCAGCGGATCTGGGGAACCACTCGGATTTCTGGTCCCAAATTGTCGGATCCGCGATGCCCTGTTCAAAATTGTCTACTTCCAGGATCATGCCCGGCTGCTGTGCGGCAACTCGGTCGTGAATGCAACAACCAGCGACGACGAGGCGGTCATAACGCTTTCTGATGGCAGGCAATTGGCCGCTCGGCTGCTCGTAGCAGCGGATTCGCGTTTGTCCGCGATGCGCGACCTGCTCGGCATTGGCGCCAACATCCATCCGCTTGGCCACTCCATGCTGATTTGCCGAGTGAGGCACGAGCGCTTCCATCACCAGATCGCGGTCGAATGGTTCGACCACCATCAGACCATAGCGATGTTGCCGCTCATGGAAGGCGTGTCGTCGCTGCTTCTGACTTTGCGCTCAATCGAGGCCGATAGACTGTCTGTTCTCGATGACGAATTGTTCCTCATGGAATTGATGAACCGGTGTCGAGGACGCCTCGGGCAGATGACCCTGGCAAGCACCCGCCATGCCTATCCGCTGGTCACGACCTGGGCGCACAAGTTCTCGGCACCGAGTGCGGCACTTATAGGAGACGCTGCCATCGGCATGCACCCGGTGACCGCGCATGGCTTCAACATCGGCCTCAGCGGCCAGAAGCAACTCGCTCATAAAATACTGACAGCATGTCGCGCCCGCCGCGACATTGCCGATCCCGACATGCTCGGCAGATACGAAAGCCGGCTGCGGCTGTCGGCGGCGCCGCTCTATCATGCCACCAACATGCTTGTCGGTCTTTACTCAAGCGAGCACCCGGCGGCACGGCTTGCAAGACATGCTGGGCTCCGCTTTGCCCAACATCTTCCCTTTGTCCGCCATGGCATTTCGGCCATGCTCAGGCGGTGAATCGCACAGAGCGCTACCGCTCTGGAGCGCTGTTTCGGCGCGGCTTCTTTGTCTTGCTGGCTCGCAGCGTCGCGGGCAAGGCTGCTTCCTGGTGACGTTGCCGATCATGGCATGATTCGGATCAAGGCACGCGCGCGGGCGAAACCTTGATGATTCGGCAATGCTAAGCCAAAGGTGTGACCCGAAGCATGGTGAGCGCACTGGTTACCCTCGCTGGGTAGTTAACCCGTCCTTCAGTGGGCTTGCATAGGTTTGGTCCTCGCGAACAATGACGGAAGCAAGCTGGTCCATTCATGGCACCCCTAAAGAAAGAAGAATCGCTGGAGGCCAAAATCCGTCAGGATCAGCTTGCTGACCTGAGGGCCGGGCTCTTCGTGTCGATGCCGATAAGCGCGATCCTGTCAGGCCTGATTTGCGGGGTGCAGGCCCTTTCTGGCGGCGGCTTTGCCGCTGCAAGCTGGTTCCTGGTCGTCAATGCGCTAAATGCCGCCCGGCTTGCACTCGCCCGTTTTCAGCTAAAGGAAACGGGGCGCCATCAGGATTCGCTTGGCGTTTTGCCGCGCCTTCGCATGTTTGGCGTCCTTGCCCTTCTGGCAGGGTTTGCCTGGTCCTTCCCGGCCGTGCTGACTGTTGGATACACAACACCTCAAGCACCGATGCATCTGGTCATACTGGCGGGCATTTCAGCTGGTGCGGTTACATATGGCAGTTCGTATGCCGCGGCGGCGACCAGCTTCATCACACCTCCACTCCTCATCACGGTGGCGTGCCTTTTGGCGAAAGGCAATTTTGAACGCTACATTCTGGCTTTCACCGTTCTGCTCTTCATGGGCGGCTTGGTCCGAGCTTCGTTTGTTGGGCAGGCGCGCTTCCGCGAAGCAAGCCGCCTGAGACATGAGGCAGAGCGACTTGCGTCGGAAATGGAGCGCAACTCCAGGGAGGACCATTTGACCGCCCTTCTCAACAGGCGGGGCCTTGAACACGCCATCGGTCGGTTCAAGACCGCGGATGGCCCCTTCGTGGCAATGCTGATTGATCTGGACGGCTTTAAATCTGTCAACGACACCTACGGTCACAGGACCGGTGATGAACTGCTTGTCATGATCGCCCGCCGCATAGAGCAGGAAGCACCGGAAGGCTCAACGCTAGCTCGTATCGGCGGCGATGAATTCGTGCTGGTTTTTCCCTCAACGAGAGCTTCGCTTTCTGCCAGTGATCTCGCCTCCAATATCATAGCCAAAATTGCTCGCCCCTATATCGGGGTCGCGTCCGTGCGCGTCGGGGCATCGATAGGGATATACTTGGCGCAGACGTCGAGCCTGACTGAAATGCTGTTGCGGGCCGATATCGCCCTTTATACGGCCAAGCGCCATGGCAGGAACGAATTTTGCCTGTTCGATGCCGAACTCGACCGGGAACTCCAACGCCGCCAGTCCATCGAACGGGACCTTCATTCGGCGATAAAGACGGGAAGATTGCAACCTTGGTTCCAGCCGATCGTGAAACTCGACACCGAGGCCGTGGTCGGTTTTGAAGCCTTGCTGAGATGGTCCCATCCGACACATGGTGCCATCTCTCCACCCGAAATCATCACAGCCGCACGCGAAACCGGAATGCTTCAGCTGCTGACGCAAACCGTATTCGCCGACTGTTGTGCTTTTATCGACGGCTTGGTGAAAGCTGACTGTCGTAACATTCGTGTGGCGATGAATGTTTCCCCGCGCGAACTGGAAGCCGGCGATATCGACGACATGGTTCTGGATGGTCTGGCCGCAAGAGGCCTGCCTGCGACGATGTTCGAAATCGAGATTACCGAAGAATCGCCGGTGGATCCGGACAGAGTGGATGAAAAGCTCGGACGGCTTTCGCATGCCGGTATTTCCATCGCGCTCGACGACTTCGGCACCGGCTTTTCTACCTTGGCATCTCTCAAGGACCGTCGGATACGCAAGGTGAAAATAGACCAAGGCTTCATTCGCGGCTTGGCCAAGTCCCGAGAGGACCGACTGCTTGTCAAATCCGTCATCGAACTCGGTGACATGCTCGGGATCGAGGTCATGGCCGAGGGCGTCGAAACAGAGGCGGATCGGCAAACCCTGCACAAGCTTGGTTGCCGAACCGCCCAAGGCTTCCTCTTCTCCAAGGCTGTGCCTTTGATGCACGCACTGGAAATGGCAGTCAAACAGTACGCGAACCAGTTGTGACCGCTCCCGCAGCGCCCGCTGTCGCGGCCGTGCGCTGCCGAATTTGGCTACAGAGACTTGCCTACTCGAAACACGTGGCATTGGGCGCTGTGCATCATCCGGCGAACAGTTCCTTGTAGCCGGTCGTCACCATCCAGTTCGCACGGTCGATATGGCTGCGAAGAGCTTTGCGGGCGCGGACCGGGTCAATGGACGGGTCGATGCCGAGGATGCGCTCGGCCATCTCCTTTTCGCTGGCATTCTCGGCGCAGGCATCCAGGATCCGCAGGTAGATCGTGAAATGCTCCCTGTCGTAGCTCGTGAGGTTCTCCGACCAGGGGACTTCATCGCTCAAACTTGAGCTTCGAGTCTCATCTGTTCCCATTGGTCCATTCATGCCTGCGAACCTCGCCTGTGAGCGCAGGCAGTATATCCCAAAATGGGATAATCCGAAACCGGGATTAGTCGCTGATCCGGTCTTTACCCGACCGGTTCGCCTCCATGCCCAAATCCCTTCGATCGCCCCGCCACCAGCGGTTCCTGGCCCGGCTGGTTTTGCTGCGCAAGGCCAAAGGCCTGACCCAGAAGCAGCTGGCTGACAAGCTTGGTCGTCCCCAATCCTTCGTGGCCAAGTACGAGGGCGCAGAGCGGCGTCTCGATGTCATCGAGTTTCTCGACATAACTGCGGCCCTTGACGCTGATCCGTGCGAGATTCTCTCCAGCCTCCGGTCCTAGCGGGCGCGCCGCATCTATCATGATCACGGACAGGAATATTGAGTGGGACAACGCCTCAATTTGTTGGAAGGCGAGCGCTGGTTTTCGGAGGAAGCCGCGTGCACGGCGCCGATGCCTTTTGGTTCTCGACGTAACTGCGGCGCCTGACCATGTGCGAAAAAACTTGGCGGGCGCCCGCGCGCCTGACGACGCGCACCAGGTGCTCGTGAACCGAGCCCGCTTTTCTTCGGCAAGCTCAGGCGGTCTCGGGCATTCGGCTTCGCCCCTTGGCGTGGGCAGCCCTTCGGGCTGTGACGGCCGCCGCCCTTGCGGGCGGCGCGGTTTGTCTGTTGGCCTTTCCCGGTGGCGCGGGGCGGGCGGCACTCCCTTCTAGACCCGCCGCGGCAGCCCG
>NZ_JAMYSB010000043.1:0-25164 GCF_040321695.1 Mesorhizobium sp. M0292 | reverse complement strand
TCGATGTCGAGCTGATCGTGCCGATCGCCATGGAAGAGAAGCTGCGCTTCGCCATCCGTGAAGGCGGCCGCACCGTCGGTGCCGGCATCGTCGTCACCATCAAAGAGTAATCGAGCCCGGCATCGCCGGATCGAAACGGATAGGGGCGGCCCTCGGGCCGCCCTTTTTCGTTGGCCAGATGTGCCTGTTTTGGGGTCCCAATCTCTGTTGCAAGTCTGTGAGCCTCTACAGTATAGATTGCATTGAGGGCTTGGTCGGATGGTTCCACAGCACCGTTTGCATAGTCGGTCATGGTGGGCACTGGGGCTGATCTGCCTGGTGTCGATGTTTGCCATGGGCACTGCCGCCTTGGCGGCCGAGACAAAAAATTCAGAGCCGGATCCGGATCCGCCGATGCGGTTCGTCGTCGTGCGCAGCGACGCGGCGGGCTGTGAGCCGAGCTGTCCGGAATGGATATCGGCCGAGGGTGCGATATCGGCCAAGTCGCCGGCGCTGCTCAAGGCTGCCCTGAAAACGCTCGGCGGCCGCAAATTGCCGATCGTCATCAACTCTCCCGGCGGCGATGTCGATGCAGCCATCGCCATGGGCCGGATGATACGCAAGAACAAGCTCGACATCGCGGTCGGCAGGACCTGGTTCGTCGGCTGCGAGCCAGGGGTGAAAAACTGCAAGGAGAACGACGCCAGAGGCGCGCACTATATCGGCAGCCCCTATGTGCTCGGCAGCTATTGCGCATCCGCTTGTCCAATGATGCTGGCCGGCGGCACCAGGCGCCTGGTCGGGCCGCTGGCCTATCTCGGCGTCCACCAGATCACCACCACGATCGTGCAGATGAACGTGCAATATCAGGTCCGCTACCGGATCGTGAAAGGCAAGAAGCGGGTCATCAGCAAGAAGGTCGTCAGCCGCAAGAACACCGGCAGCTACAAGACCTACGAGATGAGCAAGGGGGTGGAGCGCAAGCTGTCCGCCTATTTCAAGGAGATGGGTGTCGACCTCAGCATCATCGAGACGATGAAGAGCACGCCGGCCAGCGACATCCAGCAGATCGACCTCAGCGACATGCTGACAATGAAGCTGGTCACCAGCGAAGACGCTGCAGATCTGCTGACCAGCGCAAGCCTGTGCAGGCTGGACCTTCCGGCTCCGAATTGCCGGGAAATACCGGCGAACAAGCCAGCCGGCGGCCTGCCGGATGTGGCAAAGGCTGCGCCGCTGCCGGTGAAGCCGGAGAGCGCGCCGCACGATGACGGCATGCGCTTTGTCGTGGTTCGCGGCAGCAACCCGCTCTGCAATCCCGACTGCCCGGAATGGATTGCAGCGCAAGGCGCGATTACGCCCCAGACGCCGCAGAAACTCAGCCAATTGCTCGCCACGCTTGGCAACCGGCGGCTGCCGGTGGTGATCAGCTCGCGAGGCGGCGACCTCTCCGGCGCCCTGGCGGCGGGCCGGATCATCCATGAAAAGAAGCTCGACGTTGCCGTTGCCCGCACCGATTTCGTCGGCTGCGACCCGGCAGAGTGGAATTGCCTGGCCAGGGAAGGCGCCTATGCCGGGCTGAGCGTCGATGGCGACGGCGACTGCGATTCGGCCTGCGCGCTCATGCTGGCCGGTGGCGCCAGGCGGCTTGTCGGTACCCAGGCGCGGCTCAGCCTCTATCTGATGGGGCAGAAGCAGGCGGTCAAGTCCTACCTCGACGAGATGGCGATCAGCCCCGCTTTGTTCAGGGCGCTCCAGGGCAGTTCGGTCGAGCGCCAGCTCGAACCCGACATGATGCTGAAGGTTGGCCTGACGACCGGGCGCCAGTCGGTGGATGCGCTGACGGGTTCCAGCATCTGCAAGTCGGCGCCGAAACCTGAGAATTGCCGCGTGGTGCCGTCGTCCAATGGCTGATCGCGCCTATCGTCATGGAAGAGAAGCCTTGCTTCGCCTTCCGTGAAGGCGGCCGCACCGTCGTGCCGGCGTCGTCATCACCATCGAGAAATAGTCGAGCCGGTGTCAGCCGGATCGACCAGGAGAGGGCGGTCTTTTGGGCTGCCTTTTTGTTTCCGGCGTTGCGCGGCACAAGTATTGCACGGTTGGTCAAAGCTATTGCAAGCACCGTCGCCGCAACTATTATGGATTGCATTGAGGGGTTTGCCGGGCGTGGTTTGGGGACACCGTTCAGACAATGCTGCAAGGTGGCGGCGCGGGCTGGTTCGGCTGGCGACGGTGGCCGCGATGGCGATGGCTGCCTTCGCCGCGAAGGCCGAGGATGCCGCCCCCGGGACATGGCAGACATTGCTCCCTCTGCAGGGAGTGCCCTATCCGACGAATGATCCGACGATATGGTCCGAGGATCGCTCGGAGATGAAGTTTGTCGTCGCGCGCAGCAACGCACCGGGCTGCGAGCCCAATTGTCCGGAGTGGATCTCCGCCGAAGGCGACATCGCAGCCGGCACGCCAGCCCTGCTCAAGCGCACCTTGAAGAAGCTAGGCGGTCGCAAACTGCCGATTATCGTCAATTCCTTTGGCGGCAACGTCAATGCAGCGCTCGAACTTGGCCGGATAATCCGCAAGAACAAGCTCGATATCGCCGTAGGCAAGACCGAGTTTCCCGATTGTTGGCCCGGGACAGAGGGTTGTGGCGCCGACTACGGCAAGGGCACGGCTTTTTTCGGCAGAGCGTCTGACGGTGCCAGCTGCAATTCCGCCTGTCCGCTAATGTTTGCCGGAGGCGTCCGGCGCGTGGCCGGCGGCTGGAACTATCTGGGTGTTCACCAGATCACGACCACCTGGTTCCCCTCCACAACGCACTACCGGACCACCTATCGCGTCAAACGGGGCAAAAAATATCGGGTCACCACGCAAACCGTCACTCCCGGTGAAAGCTACAAGACCTATGAGATGAGTAAGGGGTACGCGAGAAAGATCTCGGCCTATCTCCGAGAGATGGGTATCGGGCAGGGCGTGCTGGACTTGATGAAGGCGACGCCGGCCAGCGACATCAGGCAGATCGGCCTCCACGATATGCTGACGATGAAACTGGCCACCAGCACGGACACTCTGGACCTGTTTACCAGAGCAAGTCTGTGCATGTTCGATCCGCCGGCTCCCAATTGCCGGGAAGTGCCTGGAAACAAGCCAGCCGGCGGACAAACGCCCGTGGCCAAGCCGGCCGTGGTGGCTGCGATCAAGGCAAAGACCGGCCCCCCACTTTCTCAGGCGGCCAAGGCTCCAGCTCCCAAGCCGTTGCAGGCAGCGCCAGGGAATTCGACGCCAGATATGCGCTTCGTTGTCGTTCGCGGCAGAGACTCGCTCTGCAATCCCGATTGCCCGGAATGGATCTCGGCGGAAGGCGCGATGACGCCTCAGACCCCGCAAAAGTTGCGCCAGTTGCTCGACACCCTTGGCAACCGGCGGCTGCCGGTGGTGATCAGCTCACAGGGGGGAAGCCTGTTCAGCGCTCTGGCCGCGGGAAGGCTTATCCATGAACGGAAGCTCGACGTCGCCGTCGCTCGCACCACTATCGTCGGCTGCGACCCGCCCGAGGCAGGCTGCTTGGCCGATAACGGTGCCTATGTCGGGCTGATTAGCGATTTTGGAGTGGAGTGCGATTCGGCCTGCGCGCTCATGCTTGCCGCCGGCGCCAAAAGGCTGGTCGATCCCAAGGCGAGGCTCAGCATGTCCTCGAGGGGACAGACGCAGTTGGTTAAAGCCTACCTGGAGGAGATGGAGATGGACCCAGCTCTGTTCGCCGCGATAGGCTCGGTCGAGCGTCAGCTCGAGCCCGACATGATGCTCAAAGTCGGGCTGACAACCGGGCCGGAGTCGGTGGAGGCGCTAACTGGCCCCGCTATTTGCAAAACCTCACCCAAGCCCGACAACTGTTTGCTTCCGCCGACAGCCAAGGCCGAGTCGCCCGCCAAACTGTAGGCATCGCAGAAACTGGCCATCGAGGCAGGTTGAGCCATGCCCGATTTCTCCGCTATCGTCGTGGCAGGCGTCGCCCGGGGGAGGATCGAGAATGAGCCAGGATATCCCGACACTCTACGAATGGGCCGGCGGCATCGAAGCCCTCAACCGGCTGACGGAAACCTTTTACGACAAGGTGTCGCGCGACCCGGTGGTCGGCCCAGTGTTCAAACACATGTCGCCGGATCATCCCGCGCATGTCGCGGCCTTCATCGGCGAGGTTTTTGGCGGACCCAAGACCTACAGCGAACAGCATGGCGGCCATCGCGAGATGGTCATGCATCACTTGGGCAAGCATCTGACGGAAGAACAGCGCCGCCGCTGGATCAGCCTGCTTGCCGATGCCGCCGATGCGGTCGGGCTGCCGGACGATCCCGAATTCCGTTCCGCCTTCATGGGCTATGTCGAATGGGGGTCACGGCTTGCCAAGATGAATTCCACCCTCGGCGAGACCTGCGACCCGCAGACCGAACCGATGCCGGCCTGGGGCTGGGGCGTGCCGGGCGGGCCGTACAAGCCGCCGGCCGGGGGCTGAGCGCCGGCATGCGGCTTCAGGCAGGCGAAAAATCGAGATAGGCAGGGACAGGCTGGTCATCACCTATTCGGATTTTGGCAAAGGATCTGAAAGCGCGTCAGACAACTCTTTACAGCGCGCCCGGAAGCTTTTAGGAAGCGCCTGCGCTGAAACGCGCGTACGGGCATAGCTCAGTTGGTAGAGCGGCGGTCTCCAAAACCGCAGGTCGTAGGTTCGAGCCCTGCTGCCCGTGCCATTTTCCTCGTTGGAATCCGGCATTTTAGAAACGCCTTGTTTTGGCTCCCCGTTTGGTTGGGCTGAAGCCGCGTACTCGACGAGCGACGTTCCGAAGGCATGCGCAGAGCGAGAGCGCTGATGCGCAATGCCGAAGTCGGCGTATTTCCACGAACCGATTTCCTTGATTCAACTGCCATTGGCGAGCCAATTGCCATTTGCGTTCACAATTCAGAATAGGCCTATTTTGCTGCCGCCAGCTGCTTTTCAGCGGCTGCGAATTATTGGAAGCGGGATGCTGGCCTGGCTACTGGAATTTTTTTGAATAGGGCTCTTGAACCGGTTTTCAGCCCTTCCTAATTCGTTTCCCCCCGAGGCCGATTGGCTTGGCAAAAGGCGCCGCCGCTGGGGCGGCGCCCTTGTACCCATGTTGCTTCAAGGAGGATGTGGCTATGAGAACCTTTGATACCCTCTATCGGACCACCGTCGGTTTCGACCGGCTTTTCGACATGCTCGACAGCGGCACGCGTCCGGACTGGCCGCCCTATAACATCGAGAAGGTCGACGAGAACGATCACCGTATCTCGATGGCCATCGCAGGCTTCAGCCAGGATGAGGTTGAGCTGACCCAGCATGGACCCGAACTGGTCGTGGTAGGCCAGAAGGCTGATGACCAGAGCGGACGCCAGCTGCTGCACCAGGGCATCGCCTACCGCACTTTCAGGCAGACGTTTAAACTTGCCGACCACATGAAGATCAAGGCAGCAAACCTTGAGAACGGTCTCCTGACCATCGACATCGTCCGTGAGATTCCCGAAGAGCTGAAGCCGCGCCGCATCAGCATCGGGGCCGGCGACGCCCAGGTGGGCGGCAAGCAGATCGCCCAGGATACGGAACGCACCCGCAATGCGGCCTGATCGTATCGATTCAGTTATCCCTGCGGTCCGCCTCCCGGCTTCGGCCGGGAGGCCCAGATTGCGGAGAATGGAGATGGACAACTTCTACGAGACACCGACACTTTCTGCGGCACGCTCGGGCAAAATTGAAACTTCTTTGTGCCTGCTCGACAATCCAGACGACGTCATCAACCATCCACGCCTCAGCCGTGGAGAAAAGCGGGCACTGCTTTCCTCGTGGGCGTCCGATGCCTGCGCGGTGGAAAACCAGCCTGCCTTGCGCCGCCTGGACAACGGCACGGTAATCCCTGTCGACCAGATTCTGAGGGCGTTGAAGGCTCTGGATGAGAAACCCACGCTGGGGAAAGAGACTTCAGGCCGGGTGCTGCCTTGGCGACCCTCCTCGCGCCGCAGCGGTCTCAAAGCTTGGCGGCGTCGTGGCCGTTCTTTCCGCCCCGACGATGACGACGACCCGCCCCCGTGCCCGGCAATGATCGCGCCGCGCCCACGCCCACCATGCGGAATCGGCGCAGTGGCCGGGGTCGAACTCGCCTGTGCCTAACTAACCCTGGGTTGATCCAGCTGCCTCGGCATGGGCAGCTGGATTCCAATCTTGCGTGCGCTTCATTTGGTTTCCAAAACAGCAGGTCGCAGGTTCGTCCGCAACGCCATTTCCTCGAACTTGTAATCGCGTGCCTGATTTCCGGATCCACCTCCTGGAATTGGGGTCCGGCATTGAAAAAGGGCAGGTGGCTTGCCATATTGGGCGAACTGAGGCATAAGGCCTCGATAGCCGGGACGGGACGACTGGATGGTTCCGAGGCGGCGTTTGGTCATAAAGCGGACACTTGCCACTTGCGTGGATCAAGAATCGGTTTTATGTAGACACAACAGACACGCGACGCGTGGAGCTGGGAAGCCGGCTTTACGCGTCCGATTTGCATGGGCGAAATGGCGCTGATTCGGCGCCGACTTGAACCCAGGCGGCACGTCCCGGCCAGCGGGATCATCCAGGAGACCCGGCCAACGGGTCTTGAAGACAGAGCGGCATATGGCTTCGAAAACCACAAATCCTTTCGTCTTTCTCCAGCAGGTCCGCGCGGAGACCGCCAAGGTGACTTGGCCGTCGCGCCGGGAGACGATGATCTCGACGGTGATGGTGCTCGTATTCGCGGTCATCGCGATGATCTTTTTCTTCACCGCCGACGTGGCCATGGGCTACGCGATCGAGCGGTTACTGAGCCTCGGCCATTAAGTCCGGCGATTACGGAGAAGTCTTGAAATGACCGCGCGCTGGTACATCGTCCACGCCTATTCGAACTTCGAAAAGAAGGTCGCCGAGGACATTGAGAACAAGGCCAAGCAGAAGGGCCTGTCCGCCGATATCGAACAGATCGTGGTGCCGACCGAGAAGGTCGTCGAGATCCGCCGCGGCCGCAAGGTCGATGCCGAGCGCAAGTTCTTTCCGGGCTATGTGTTGCTCAAGGCCAATCTGACCGATGCGGTGTTCTCGCTGGTCAAGAACACGCCGAAGGTCACCGGCTTCCTCGGTGACTCCAAGCCGGTGCCGATCACCGAAGCCGAGGCGCAGCGCATCCTGAACCAGGTTCAGGAAGGCGTCGAGCGGCCGAAGCCCTCGGTCACTTTCGAGATCGGCGAGGCGATCCGCGTTTCGGATGGCCCGTTCGCCTCGTTCAACGGTTTCGTCCAGGAAGTGGACGAGGAGCGGGCGCGGCTCAAGGTGGAAGTATCGATCTTCGGGCGCGCCGTGCCGGTCGATCTGGAATTCGGACAGGTCGAAAAGGGCTGATCCGAAAACCCTGCGCCGGTTCGCCGGCAAGGGGAGGCGGCGCGGAAAGCGCGCGGCCATGAACGGGTGGGAGGCGAATGCGGCTTTAGCCGGCCGCGCGGACCGCACCACCAGACTGCAACCGCCGGTGTTCCCGATACTGGGGCCGGCATGAGATAAAGGCAGGAAAGAGATGGCTAAGAAAATTGCAGGCCAGCTCAAGCTCCAGGTCAAAGCGGGATCGGCTACGCCCTCTCCGCCGATCGGCCCGGCACTTGGCCAGCGCGGCATCAACATCATGGAATTCTGCAAGGCGTTCAACGCGCAGACCCAGGAAATGGAAAAGGGATCGCCGATCCCGGTCGTCATCACCTATTACCAGGACAAGTCCTTCACCTTCGTCATGAAGACGCCGCCGGTGAGCTACTTCCTGAAAAAGGCGGCGAACTTGACGTCAGGTTCGAAAGAGCCGGGCAAGATCAAGGCCGGCACGATCGGCCGCGACAAGGTGCGCGCCATCGCCGAACAGAAGATGAAGGATCTGAACGCAAACGACGTCGAGGCGGCCATGCGCATGGTCGAGGGCTCCGCCCGCTCGATGGGTCTGGAAGTGGTGGGCTGAGATCATGGCAAAGATTGCAAAGCGTGTATCGAAGTCCCGCGACGGCATCGACCCCAACAAGGCCTATGCCCTTGGTGAGGCGCTGAAGCTGCTCAAGGACCGTTCGACGGTGAAGTTCGACGAGACCATCGAAGTGGCGATGAACCTCGGCGTCGACCCGCGCCATGCCGACCAGATGGTCCGCGGCGTGGTCAACCTGCCGAACGGCACGGGCCGCTCGGTCCGCGTCGCCGTGTTCGCACGTGGCGGCAAGGCCGATGAGGCTCGCGCCGCCGGCGCCGACATCGTCGGTGCCGAGGATCTGGTCGACATCGTCCAGAAGGGCACGATCGACTTCGATCGCTGCATCGCCACGCCGGACATGATGCCGCTGGTCGGCCGTCTGGGCAAGGTGCTGGGCCCGCGCGGCATGATGCCGAACCCGAAGGTCGGCACCGTCACCACCGACGTCGCCGCCGCCGTCAAGGCATCGAAGGGCGGCGCTGTCGAGTTCCGCGTCGAGAAGGCCGGCATCGTTCATGCCGGCGTCGGCAAGGTCTCGTTCGACGTCAAGGCGCTGGAAGAAAACGTCCGCGCCTTCGCCGATGCCGTGACCAAGGCAAAGCCGGCTGGCGCCAAGGGCAACTACGTCAAGAAGGTGTCGGTCACCTCGACGATGGGCCCGGGCCTCAAGCTCGACGTCTCGACGCTCGCAGCGTCTTGATACGAACATCTGGATCGGCTGCCAAGGCGCTGATCCGCAAGTGAATTCCGGGCCTCCGACTTGTCGGCGGCCCGGTACCGGAAGTCGAGAGGCTTCCGGACATCCTGTCCGAGATTGCAGGCGGCCCAGAAGCCTTAATTGAATTGGGCCTGCATGAGACGGGTGAAAACCGGACAACGGAGCGACAAGCTCCAATGAAAGGTTCGAACCGTGTTTGCCTTTTGTCTGCGCATCTCCGGCTTGCCGTCGATGTGGCGAAAGGGGGCAGGATCCTCGAGCGTCGTTCGGGAGATCTGTAATGGATGGCCCGGCCGGCAAAAAGGCAACCCGACGCCTGTCCCACTAGCGGGGCAGGGGTCAACTGGAGATAGGCAGTGGACAGAGCGGAAAAACGCGAACTCGTCACGGGCCTGAATGGTGCTTTTGCAGGCGCTGGTTCAGTCGTCGTGGCCCACTACGCCGGTATCACCGTCGCGCAAATGAACGACCTTCGGTCGAAAATGCGCGCTGCCGGTGGCACCGTCAAAGTCGCGAAGAACCGTCTCGCCAAAATCGCTCTTCAGGGCACGGACTCCGCATCGATCATCGACCTGTTCAAGGGACAGACGCTGATCGCTTATTCGGAGGATCCGATTGCGGCGCCGAAGGTCGCGTCCGATTTCGCCAAGGGAAATGACAAGTTGGTCATTCTCGGCGGCGCAATGGGCACCACCTCGCTCAACGCCGACGGTGTGAAGGCACTCGCCACACTTCCGTCGCTCGATGAGCTGCGCGCCAGGCTGGTTGGCATGATCGCCACGCCGGCAACCCGGATCGCCCAGATCGTCAATGCGCCAGCGGCTTCGGTCGCGCGCGTCATCGGCGCTTACGCCCGGAAGGACGAGGCGGCATGAGGCCGTTCCTCGCTATCACAAACACACGTTCGAACCTGATGAAGGAATACAACAATGGCTGATCTGGCAAAGATCGTAGACGACCTTTCGAAGCTGACCGTCCTCGAGGCGGCCGAGCTGTCGAAGCTTCTGGAAGAAAAGTGGGGCGTTTCGGCTGCTGCTCCGGTGGCGGTTGCCGCTGCCGGCGGCGCTGCCGCTGCTGCTGCTCCGGCTGAGGAAAAGACGGAATTCGACGTCGTCCTCACCGAGGCAGGCGCTCAGAAGATCAACGTCATCAAGGAAGTCCGCGCCATCACCGGCCTGGGCCTCAAGGAAGCCAAGGATCTGGTCGAAGCAGCTCCGAAGCCGGTCAAGGAAGCCGTTTCCAAGGCTGACGCTGAGAAGTTCAAGGCCCAGCTGGAAGCAGCCGGCGCCAAGGTCGACCTGAAGTAAGCGTAAAAGCGGCGGGCGGCCTCGCGCCGTCCGCCACTCCCTTCATCAGAGGGGAGGATGCGTAGCGCGAGATGTACGAGAACCTCTTTCCTGAGGGCCGAAACCGGCCTTCAGGAAACGGGTTTTCTCCCGTTTTAGCCGTCGCCGCCAGGCGGCGGGAAACAGATCAGGGGCCGCCGCCGAGGTGGCCGCGCATGCAAGGTGAGCCGCGGCGAGGCTCGCCCCGAGTTTATAGCTAAGGAGCGACGATGGCCCAGACCCAGACTTTCAATGGCCGCAGACGCGTACGCAAGTTCTTCGGAAAGATTCCGGAAGTTGCGGAGATGCCGAACCTGATCGAGGTTCAAAAAGCATCCTATGACCAGTTCCTGATGGTGGCGGAGCCCAAGGGTGGGCGTCCGGACGAGGGACTGCAGGCCGTTTTCAAGTCGGTTTTCCCGATCTCCGATTTCTCCGGCTCCTCGATGCTGGAGTTCGTGAAGTACGAGTTCGAAGGACCGAAATTCGACGTTGACGAATGCCGTCAGCGCGACCTGACCTATGCCGCGCCACTCAAGGTGACGCTGCGCCTCATCGTGTTCGATATCGACGAGGATACCGGCGCAAAGTCGATCAAGGACATCAAGGAGCAGGACGTCTATATGGGCGACATGCCGCTCATGACGCTCAACGGCACCTTCATCGTCAATGGCACGGAGCGCGTCATCGTCTCGCAGATGCACCGTTCGCCGGGCGTCTTCTTCGACCATGACAAGGGCAAGTCGCACTCCTCGGGCAAGCTTTTGTTTGCGGCGCGCGTCATTCCCTATCGCGGTTCGTGGCTCGACATCGAGTTCGATTCCAAGGACGTCGTGCACGCCCGTATCGACCGCCGCCGCAAGATTCCGGTGACGTCGCTCTTGATGGCGCTCGGCATGGACGGCGAAGAAATCCTGTCGACCTTCTACAACAAGATCACCTACAAGCGCGCCGGCGACCACTGGCGCATCCCGTTCAACGTCGAGCGCTTCCGCGGCCTGAAGGCCGTTGGCGACCTCGTCGATGCCGACACCGGCGAAGTTGTCGTCGAGGCCGGCAAGAAGATCACCGCCCGCCAGGCAAGAGCGCTTGGCGAAAAGGGTCTGAAGGCGATCAAGGCGACCGACGAGGATCTGCTCGGCAATTACCTGGCCGAGGACATCGTCAACTACGGCACCGGCGAGATTTTCCTCGAAGCCGGCGACGAGATCGACGAAAAGACGCTGAAGGTGCTGCTCGGCACGGGCGAAAGCGAGATCAAGGTTCTCGACATCGACCACGTCAATGTCGGCGCCTACATCCGCAATACGCTCAACGTCGACAAGAACGAGAGCCGCCAGGACGCACTGTTCGACATCTACCGTGTCATGCGCCCGGGCGAGCCGCCGACGCTTGAAACCGCCGAAGCCATGTTCAACTCGCTGTTCTTCGACTCGGAGCGCTACGACCTGTCGGCCGTCGGCCGCGTCAAGATGAACATGCGCCTCGAGCTCAAGGCTGAGGATACCGTGCGCGTGCTGCGCAAGGACGACATCCTGGCCGTGGTCAAGACGCTGGTCGAGCTGCGCGACGGCAAGGGCGAGATCGACGACATCGACAATCTCGGCAACCGCCGCGTGCGTTCTGTCGGCGAGCTGATGGAGAACCAATACCGCGTTGGCCTGCTGCGCATGGAGCGCGCGATCAAGGAACGTATGTCCTCGATCGAGATCGATACGGTGATGCCGCAGGACCTGATCAACGCCAAGCCGGCGGCTGCCGCCGTGCGCGAGTTCTTCGGTTCCTCGCAGCTGTCGCAGTTCATGGATCAGACCAACCCGCTGTCGGAGATCACCCACAAGCGCCGCCTGTCGGCACTTGGCCCGGGCGGTCTGACCCGCGAGCGCGCCGGCTTCGAAGTGCGCGACGTGCACCCGACGCATTACGGCCGCATCTGCCCGATCGAGACGCCGGAAGGCCCGAACATCGGTCTGATCAACTCGCTGGCGACCTTCGCGCGCGTCAACAAGTACGGCTTCATCGAAAGCCCGTACCGCAAGATCGTCAACGGCAAGCTGACCAATGAGGTCGTCTATCTCTCCGCTATGGAAGAGTCCAAGCACCACGTTGCGCAGGCCAATGCCGAGCTCGACAAGAATGGTGGTTTCGTCGACGAATTCGTCATTTGCCGCAGCGCCGGCGAAGTGATGATGGCGCCGCGCGAAAACGTCGATCTCATGGACGTGTCGCCCAAGCAGATGGTGTCCGTGGCCGCGGCGCTGATCCCGTTCCTCGAGAACGACGACGCCAACCGCGCGCTGATGGGCTCCAACATGCAGCGTCAGGCCGTGCCGCTGGTGCGCGCCGAAGCGCCGTTCGTAGGCACCGGCATGGAGCCGATCGTTGCCCGTGACTCGGGTGCCGCCATCGGCGCCCGCCGCGGCGGCATCGTCGACCAGGTGGACGCGACGCGTATCGTCATCCGCGCCACGGAAGATCTCGATCCCGGCAAGTCGGGCGTCGACATCTACCGGCTGATGAAGTTCCAGCGTTCGAACCAGAACACCTGCATCAACCAGCGTCCGCTGGTGCGCATGGGCGACCGCGTCAACAAAGGCGACATCATCGCCGACGGTCCGTCGACCGAGCTCGGCGATCTGGCGCTCGGCCGCAACGTGCTGGTCGCGTTCATGCCGTGGAACGGCTACAACTACGAGGACTCGATCCTGCTCTCCGAGCGCATCGTGGCCGACGACGTCTTCACCTCGATCCACATCGAGGAGTTCGAGGTCATGGCCCGCGACACCAAGCTTGGACCGGAGGAAATCACGCGCGACATTCCGAACGTTTCGGAAGAAGCGCTGAAGAACCTCGACGAAGCCGGCATCGTCTATATTGGCGCGGAAGTGCAGCCGGGCGACATCCTGGTCGGCAAGATCACGCCGAAGGGCGAAAGCCCGATGACGCCGGAAGAAAAGCTCCTGCGCGCCATCTTCGGCGAAAAGGCGTCCGACGTTCGCGACACCTCGATGCGCATGCCTCCGGGCACCTTCGGCACAGTCGTCGAAGTGCGCGTCTTCAACCGCCACGGCGTCGAGAAGGACGAGCGCGCCATGGCGATCGAACGCGAGGAGATCGAACGCCTCGCCAAGGACCGCGACGACGAGCAGGCGATCCTCGACCGCAACGTCTATTCGCGCCTTTCCGACGTTCTCGTCGGCAAGGAAGCGATTGCCGGGCCGAAGGGCTTCAAGAAGGGCTCGAAGCTGTCGAAGGATACGCTGGACGAGTATCCGCGTTCGCAGTGGTGGCAGTTTGCAGTGGAGAACGAAAAGCTCCAGAGCGAACTGGAAGCCCTGCGTGGCCAGTACGACGATTCCAAGAAGGCGCTCGAGCAGCGCTTCATGGACAAGGTCGAGAAGGTCCAGCGCGGCGACGAAATGCCTCCGGGCGTCATGAAGATGGTCAAGGTCTTCGTGGCCGTGAAGCGCAAGATGCAGCCGGGCGACAAGATGGCGGGACGTCACGGCAACAAGGGTGTCGTCTCGCGGATCGTTCCGGTCGAGGACATGCCTTTCCTCGAGGACGGCACGCATGCCGATATCGTGCTCAACCCGCTGGGTGTGCCGAGCCGCATGAATGTCGGCCAGATCCTGGAAACGCATCTGGGCTGGGCATGCGCGGGCATGGGCAAGAAGATCGGCGAGCTTATCGACGCCTACAAGACGGCTGGAGACATCAAGCCGTTGCGCAAGACGCTCGAGAGCTTCATCCCGGCCAACGACCGCAACGAGCCGGTCCGCGAATATGACGACGAGAGCATCGTTCGCCTCAGCGAGCAGATGCGCCGCGGCGTCTCCATCGCGACACCGGTGTTCGACGGCGCGCATGAAGTCGACATCAACATCATGCTGGAGCAGGCGGGCCTGCACACCAGCGGTCAGTCGCAGCTCTATGACGGACGCACCGGCGAGCCGTTCGATCGCAAGGTGACGATGGGCTATATCTATATGCTCAAGCTTCACCACCTGGTGGACGACAAGATCCACGCGCGTTCGATCGGTCCCTACTCGCTCGTTACCCAGCAGCCGCTGGGCGGCAAGGCGCAGTTCGGTGGCCAGCGCTTCGGCGAAATGGAGGTCTGGGCGCTGGAAGCCTATGGCGCCGCCTACACGCTGCAGGAAATGCTGACGGTGAAGTCGGACGATGTCGCCGGCCGCACCAAGGTCTACGAGGCGATCGTGCGCGGCGACGACACGTTCGAGGCCGGCATTCCCGAGAGCTTCAACGTGCTCGTCAAGGAAATGCGGTCTCTCGGCCTCAATGTCGAGCTGGAGAATACCAAGCTCGACGACAACCCTGTCCGGCTGCCAGATGCTGCCGAATAGGGGCGCGGCCGAGTAAGCAAGACATCCGGTCGCGGAACGCCGCGACCGGATGCAACAAATTCTACGGCCAGTGGGCCGACCACTCAGCGGGCATTTGGCCCGCGTTAGATGCAAGGGGTTTTCGAGGACCCCGAAAAGGAGAACGGCATGAACCAAGAGGTCATGAATCTCTTCAATCCGCAGGCGCCGGCGCAGGTGTTCGATTCCATCCGGATATCGCTCGCCAGCCCTGAGAAGATTCTGTCCTGGTCGTTCGGCGAGATCAAGAAGCCGGAGACCATCAACTACCGCACCTTCAAGCCGGAGCGTGACGGTCTGTTCTGCGCGCGCATTTTTGGCCCGATCAAGGACTATGAATGCCTGTGCGGCAAGTACAAGCGCATGAAGTACAAGGGCGTCATCTGCGAAAAGTGCGGCGTCGAAGTCACGCTGTCGCGCGTTCGCCGCGAGCGCATGGGCCACATCGAGCTGGCGGCACCTGTCGCTCACATCTGGTTCCTGAAGTCGCTGCCGTCGCGCATCGGCACGCTGCTCGACATGACCCTGAAGGACATCGAGCGCGTCCTCTACTTCGAGAACTACATCGTCACCGAGCCTGGCCTCACCGCGCTGAAGGAGCACCAGCTGCTCAGCGAGGAAGAGTACATGATCGCCGTCGACGAGTATGGCGAGGATTCGTTCACCGCCATGATCGGCGCCGAGGCCATTCATGACCTTCTGGCCGGCATGGACCTGGAGAAGATCGCCGGCGACCTGCGTTCGGAACTGGCTTCGACCACGTCCGAGCTGAAGCAGAAGAAGTATCTGAAGCGGCTCAAGGTCGTCGAGAACTTCATGGAGTCCGGCAACCGTCCGGAATGGATGATCATGAAGGTGGTTCCGGTGATCCCGCCGGACCTGCGCCCGCTGGTTCCTCTGGATGGCGGCCGTTTCGCGACGTCCGACCTGAACGATCTCTATCGCCGCGTCATCAACCGCAACAACCGCCTGAAGCGGCTGATCGAGCTGCGCGCGCCCGGCATCATTGTGCGCAATGAAAAGCGCATGCTGCAGGAAGCCGTCGATGCGCTGTTCGACAACGGCCGTCGCGGCCGCGTCATCACCGGCGCCAACAAGCGTCCGCTGAAGTCGCTGTCCGACATGTTGAAGGGCAAGCAGGGCCGGTTCCGCCAGAACCTGCTCGGCAAGCGCGTCGACTATTCGGGCCGTTCGGTCATCGTCACCGGTCCGGAGCTCAAGCTGCACCAATGCGGCCTGCCGAAGAAGATGGCGCTCGAACTGTTCAAGCCGTTCATCTACGCCCGCCTCGACGCCAAGGGGTTCTCCTCGACCGTCAAGCAGGCCAAGAAGCTGGTCGAGAAGGAGCGTCCGGAAGTCTGGGATATCCTCGACGAGGTCATTCGCGAGCATCCGGTGCTGCTGAACCGTGCGCCGACGCTGCACCGCCTCGGCATCCAGGCGTTCGAGCCGATCCTGATCGAAGGCAAGGCGATCCAGCTGCATCCGCTGGTCTGCACGGCCTTCAACGCCGACTTCGACGGCGACCAGATGGCCGTTCACGTGCCGCTGTCGCTGGAAGCGCAGCTTGAAGCCCGCGTGCTGATGATGTCGACCAACAACATCCTGCACCCGGCTTCCGGCGCGCCGATCATCGTGCCGTCGCAGGACATGGTCCTGGGTCTCTACTATCTCTCGATCGTCAATCAGAACGAGCCGGGCGAAGGCATGGTGTTTGCCGACATGGGCGAACTCCAGCATGCGCTCGAGACCAAGGCGGTGACGCTGCACTCCAAGATCAAGGGTCGCTTCCGCACGGTCGACGCCGAAGGCAAGGTCGTGTCGAAAATCTACGACACCACGCCTGGCCGCATGATCATCGGCGAACTGCTGCCGAAGAACGTCAACGTGCCTTACGAGACCGCCAACCAGGAGATGACCAAGAAGAACATCTCCAAGATGATCGACACCGTCTACCGCCACTGCGGTCAGAAGGAGACGGTCATTTTCTGCGACCGCATCATGGCCCTCGGCTTCAGCCACGCCTGCCGCGCCGGCATTTCGTTCGGCAAGGACGACATGCTGATCCCGGACGCCAAGATCAAGCTGGTTTCCGACACCGAAGCTTTGGCCAAGGAATACGAGCAGCAGTACAATGACGGCCTGATCACTCAGGGCGAGAAGTACAACAAGGTCGTCGACGCCTGGGCCAAGTGCTCGGAAAAGGTCGCCGACGAGATGATGGCCCGCATCAAGGCCGTCGAGTTCGAGGACAGTGGCCGTCAAAAGCCGATGAACTCGATCTACATGATGTCGCATTCGGGTGCGCGTGGTTCGCCCACCCAGATGCGTCAGCTCGCCGGCATGCGCGGCCTAATGGCAAAGCCCTCGGGTGAAATCATCGAGACGCCGATCATCTCGAACTTCAAGGAAGGCCTGACCGTGCTCGAGTACTTCAACTCGACCCACGGCGCCCGCAAGGGTCTGGCCGACACCGCCTTGAAGACGGCGAACTCGGGTTACCTCACCCGTCGTCTGGTCGACGTGGCGCAGGACTGCATCGTCAACTCCGTGGATTGCGGCACCGACAAGGGCCTCACCATGCAGCCGATCGTCGATGCCGGTCAGGTCGTCGCTTCGGTCGGCCAGCGCGTGCTGGGCCGCACCTCGCTCGACGACATCACGCATCCGGTTTCGGGTGAGGTTCTGGTCAAGGCCGGAACGCTGATGGACGAACGTGACGTGGAAAAGATCGAAAAGGCCGGCGTGCAGTCGGTCCGCATTCGCTCGGCACTGACCTGCGAGGTCAGGATCGGCGTCTGTGCGGTCTGCTACGGACGCGATCTTGCCCGCGGCACCCCGGTCAACCAGGGCGAAGCCGTCGGCGTCATCGCGGCGCAGTCGATCGGCGAGCCGGGCACCCAGCTCACCATGCGTACCTTCCACATGGGCGGTACGGCGCAGGTGGTGGACAGCTCGTTCCTTGAAGCCTCGTATGAGGGCAAGGTCGAGATCCGCAACCGCAACGTGGTGCGCAACTCGGACGGCCAGCAGATGGTCATGGGCCGCAACATGGCGGTGCTGATCCTCGACGAAGCCGGCAAGGAGCGTGCCTCGCATCGCCTTACCTATGGTTCGCGCATCTTCGTGGACGATGGCGACAAGGTGAAGCGCGGCCAGCGTATCGCCGAATGGGATCCCTATACCCGCCCCGTCCTCACCGAAATCGAGGGCAAGGTGTCGTACGAGGATCTGGTCGACGGCATTTCCGTTCAGGAAACGGCCGACGAATCGACCGGCATCACCAAGCGCGAGGTCATCGACTGGCGCTCGACGCCACGCGGCAACGACCTCAAGCCGGCGATCGCCATCCTTGACCCGAAGGGCAAGGTCGGCAAGCTGTCGAAGGGCGGCGACGCCCGCTTCCTGCTCTCGGTCGAGGCCATTCTTTCGGTCGAGCCGGGTTCGCAGGTTCGTCCCGGCGACGTTTTGGCGCGTATCCCGATGGAAAGCGCCAAGACCAAGGACATCACCGGCGGTCTGCCGCGTGTTGCCGAACTGTTCGAGGCACGTCGTCCGAAGGATCACGCCATCATCGCCGAGATCGATGGCACGATCCGCTTCGGCCGCGACTACAAGAACAAGCGCCGCATCATCATCGAGCCGCATGACTCGACGCTTGAGCCGGTCGAATACCTGATCCCGAAGGGCAAGCCGTTCCATCTCCAGGACGGCGACGTCATCGAGAAGGGCGACTACATCCTCGACGGCAATCCGGCGCCGCACGACATCCTGGCGATCAAGGGCGTGGAAGCACTTGCTTCCTACCTCGTGAACGAAATCCAGGAAGTCTACCGTCTGCAGGGCGTGTCGATCAATGACAAGCACATCGAGGTGATCGTTCGCCAGATGCTGCAGAAGGTCGAGATCACGGTGCAGGGCGACTCGACCTACATTCCGGGCGACCACGTCGACGTGATCGAACTGGAAGAGGTCAACGAGCGCCTGGTCGAGGACGGCAAGAAGCCGGCCGAAGGCCAGCCAGTGCTGCTGGGCATAACCAAGGCCTCGCTGCAGACGCCGTCCTTCATCTCGGCCGCCTCCTTCCAGGAGACGACCAGGGTGCTGACCGAAGCTGCGGTTGCCGGCAAGACCGACATGCTGCAGGGCCTGAAGGAAAACGTCATCGTCGGCCGGCTGATCCCGGCCGGTACCGGCGGCACGATGAGCCAGATCCGGCGCATCGCCACCTCGCGCGACGAACTGATCATCGACGAGCGCCGCAAGGCCTCCGGTGTCGAGGTCGCCGAGCCGATGCTGACCGACATGGTCAACGCCGCGCAGTAAGCGCGGTAGGACGAGAAGAAGGAAAGGGGCCCAAGTGGCCCCTTTCCGCGTTTTGACCCTAATCGGATCGAGGAAAACATGAGCAAGAAGGTATGGACTGACGTCGACGACTACATCGTTTCCTCTCTCTTCGAGGCGGATCCCATCCTCGAAGCGGTGCTTGCGGCCAACCGCGACCAGGGCCTGCCGGCCATCGACGTATCGCCGGCGCAGGGCAAGCTGCTGTCGCTGCTGGTCCGCATCAGCGGCGCCAGGAAGGTGCTGGAGATCGGCACGCTCGGCGGCTACTCGACCATCTGGATGGCAAGGGGATTGCCCGTCGGCGGCAAGATCGTGACGCTCGAACTCGAGCCGCATCATGCAAAAGTCGCGCACTCGAATCTCGAGCGGGCAGGGGTGTCGGACAAGGTCGAGCTCAGGATCGGCCCCGCGCTTCAGTCGCTTGAGACGCTGGCTGCCGAAAATGCCGGTCCGTTCGATCTGATCTTCATCGACGCCGACAAGCCGAACAATCCGAATTATCTGTCATGGGCCATGCGCCTGTCGCGGCCGGGGACGGTCATCATCTGCGACAACGTCATCCGCGACGGCACCGTGCTCAACGACGATGGCCGTGACGCCTATGTCGAAGGCGCACGCGGTGCGTTTTCATTCATCGGCGGCGACAAGCGCCTGGACGGCACCGCCATCCAGACCGTCGGCGCCAAAGGCTATGACGGCTTTGCGATTGCGATCGTCGAGTAAGGCTGCATGGTGAGTGTCCGGACTGCGGTCCGGCAGAACTCATCGTTCAATCGAAGAACGCTCCCACCACATTGCGCTTGCCGACCATGAAGGCGTCGGCCACGTGCTGCAGGGGTGCCAAATCGACATCGGAGATGCCGGCGCGCACGACCTCGGCGAAGCGCCGGTAGAGCTGGGGATATTCGGCCTCCGGCTCGTCGTGAACCACCTTGCCGTCGATGGCGAGCTTGGTGCCGCCGCCGGACAGCACCATCTTGCCGTTGTCGGTGTCGGCCAGGATGTCCCAGCTCTGTGGTCCAGTCTGCAGCCAGTCGAGCTCCATGGTCACCGGCAATCCGTCGGAGGTGCGGAAGGTGACGTGAGCCGCGACCGGCGAGGCGCGGTTCTCCGGAAAGTCGAGGACGGCCGAGGTGATGAACATCGCCGGCAGGATGTGGGTTGCGATCGACAGTGCGTTTATGCCGGGATCGAAGACGCCGAAACCGCCCGGCGCCCAGATCCAATCCTGGTTCGGATGCCAGCGGCGGACATCTTCCTTCCAGACGATGGCGGCCGAGTTGACCTTGGCCGACGCCAGGAAGGCACGCGCGGCTTCCACCGCCGGCGCGTAGCGCGAATGCCAGCTGGCGAACAGTGAGACGCCACTGGCTGCCGCCAGCCGCTTCAGGTCCTCGACCTCGCTGACGGTGGCGCCCGGCGGCTTCTCCAGGAAAACATGCTTCTTCGCCATCAGCGCGGTGCGTGCCGCGTCGTAGCGGAACTGCGGCGGCATGCACAGCGAGACGGCCTCGAGGTCGGGCACCGCGTCGAGCATCGCCTCAATGGTCGGAAAATTCGGGATGCCGTCCACCTTGCCGTGCCGGCTGGCAGCGGCGATGAGGCGGTAGTCCGCATCCTTGGCCACTGCCGGCAGATGCTGGTCGCGCACGATCTTGCCGACGCCGACGATGCCGAGCTTGATGGGACCATTGTTCGAGGGCATGGGGACTCCGCGGATTCGAATTTGGCTTGTTAAGTCGCTTGGTTCTTAGCAGAGAACCGGTGCCGGGCAAGCCGGCGCGGTACAGGCGCAAGCAGCCTGTGACGCTCAGAGCGGCACGTCAAACGTGACGATCGACACCTCACCTTCGAGGGCACCCTGAAAGGCTGACAGATGCGGCTCCTCGTCGGGTTCGCCGTCCATATCGCCGATCTGGTCGAGCTCGACTTCGGCATAGCCTTCGGTCGCAAGCGATTCGAGCACCCGGCGCACGGCCGAATCGTCGTCGGGCGCAACCAGCATCACATGGACGCCTTCCGGCTTGCCGCCCTTCTTTTTCCAGACCCGGCCGGTGACGATGGTGACCGGGCGTTCCTCATTGTCGTTCACGGGCTGATTCCTCTTGAGACGGGGGCGGGCGAGGGGTTTTGGGCTGTCCATGGCGCCTTTTGCCATGAAGAACCCGCGCATGACAGCCAAAAGCCGGTCACTTTCTTGTCTGCCCCGGTCACTTTCTTCCTCTGCCTTGTAAAACGAAGAAAGAAAATTACATGCGTTTTTCGCATGGCTGCCAAGCCGTCGTCAGCGCGCAATATTTGGCGTGCCGGGGTTGACGGTTCACGGTCTTGCGAGTAGAAGCCGCCCAGTCAGAACCGATGTGAGGCTCTCCCTTCCGAAGCGACACGCTTTGGAGTTTGCCTCAAACAGGGTTCGTTTTACGAGCGAAAAGACATTTCCGGCGCGCATGAAGCGGTTCCCGCTTCCTCTGCATTTTGTTCGGGCAGGACCGCGAGGCGCGGTTTATGGCCCGAATTTGCGTATGGAATTGGCGCTTTGAGCGGCCCTGACCGGGCGAGACACGGAATTGAGAGACAAGAGGGTTTAATGCCTACCGTCAACCAGCTGATCCGCAAGCCGCGCATTGCGCCGGTGAAGCGCAACAAGGTCCCGGCCATGCAGCAGAACCCGCAGAAGCGGGGCGTCTGCACGCGCGTCTATACAACGACGCCGAAGAAGCCGAACTCGGCACTGCGCAAGGTGGCCAAGATCCGCCTGACCAACGGCTTTGAAGTGATCGGCTACATCCCCGGCGAAGGCCACAACCTTCAGGAACACTCCGTGGTCATGATCCGCGGCGGCCGCGTCAAGGATCTTCCGGGCGTGCGCTACCACATCATCCGCGGCGTGCTCGACACGCAGGGCGTGAAGAACCGCAAGCAGCGCCGTTCGAAGTACGGCGCCAAGCGTCCGAAGTAAGGGGCGTCCGAAGTAAGATTTTCCGGCCCTGGCGCTGCTTGAATGCGTCGGGCTACGAGATTGAGAGACAAAAGCCATGTCGCGTCGTCACAGTGCAGAAAAGCGTGAGATCAATCCGGACCCGAAGTTCGGCGATCTGATCGTCACCAAGTTCATGAACGCCGTCATGTATGACGGCAAGAAGTCGGTTGCCGAGACCATCGTCTACGGTGCGCTCGACCAGGTTCAGTCGAAGACCAAGCAGGAGCCGGTCACCGTCTTCCATCAGGCGCTCGACAATGTCGCGCCGCATGTGGAAGTCCGGTCGCGCCGCGTCGGCGGCGCTACCTACCAGGTTCCGGTCGATGTGCGCCCCGAGCGCCGCCAGGCCCTGGCGATCCGCTGGCTGATTGCAGCTGCGCGCAACCGCAACGAGACCACCATGGTCGACCGCCTCTCCGGCGAGCTGATGGACGCGGCCAATAACCGCGGCACCGCCGTGAAGAAGCGTGAAGACACCCACAAGATGGCAGAAGCCAACCGCGCTTTCGCGCACTACCGCTGGTAAAGCGCGAACGAGACTGAGAAGGCATCCACGATGGCCCGCGAATACAAAATCGAAGACTACCGCAATTTCGGTATCATGGCGCATATTGACGCCGGCAAGACGACGACCACCGAGCGCGTCCTCTATTACACGGGCAAGTCGCACAAGATCGGCGAAGTCCACGACGGCGCTGCCACCATGGATTGGATGGAGCAGGAGCAGGAACGCGGCATCACCATCACGTCCGCCGCCACCACGACCTTCTGGAAGGGTCGCAGCGGCAAGATGTACCGCTTCAACATCATCGACACTCCCGGACACGTCGACTTCACCATCGAAGTCGAGCGTTCGCTGCGCGTGCTCGACGGCGCCATTGCGCTGCTCGATGCCAATGCCGGTGTCGAGCCGCAGACGGAAACCGTCTGGCGCCAGGCCGACAAGTATAAAGTTCCGCGCATGATCTTCTGCAACAAGATGGATAAGATCGGCGCCGACTTCTACCGCTCGGTCGAGATGATCGGCTCGCGTCTTGGTGCGCATGCCGTCGTCATGCAACTGCCGATCGGCGCTGAGACCGAGTTCAAGGGTGTCGTCGATCTCGTCGAGATGAACGCGCTGGTCTGGCGCGACGAGACGCTGGGCGCTGCCTGGGACGTCGTCGAGATCCCGGCCGACCTGCAGGCTCGCGCCGAAGAATACCGCGAGAAGATGATCGAAGCCGCTGTCGAAATGGACGAGACGGCACTCGAGAATTACCTCGAAGGCAAGATGCCGTCGAATGACGAGATCCGCGCGCTGATCCGCAAGGGCACCATCGCGGTCAAGTTCTACCCGATGTTCTGTGGCTCGGCCTTCAAGAACAAGGGCGTGCAGCCGCTGCTCGACGCCGTCGTCGAATACCTGCCGTCGCCGGCCGATGTTCCCGCCATCAAGGGCGTCGACGCCAAGACCGACGCGGAGATCGAGCGTCATGCCGACGACAACGAGCCGCTGTCGATGCTGGCCTTCAAGATCATGAACGACCCGTTCGTCGGCTCACTGACCTTTGCCCGCATCTATTCGGGCAAGCTGACCAAGGGCATCTCGGTCGACAACACCGTCAAGGGCAAGAAAGAGCGCATCGGCCGCATGCTGCAGATGCATGCGAATTCGCGCGCCGACGTCGAAGAAGCCTTTGCCGGCGACATCGTTGCTCTGGCCGGCCTCAAGGACACGACCACCGGCGATACGCTCAGCGATCCGCTGCACCCGGTCATCCTCGAGCGCATGGAATTCCCCGATCCGGTCATCCAGATCGCCATCGAGCCGAAGACCAAGAATGACCAGGAAAAGATGGGCCTCGCCCTTCACCGCCTGGCCGCCGAGGATCCGTCCTTCCGCGTCAAGACCGACGAGGAAAGCGGCCAGACCATCATTTCGGGCATGGGCGAACTTCACCTCGACATCATCGTCGACCGCATGCGCCGCGAGTTCAAGGTCGAGGCCAATGTCGGCGCGCCGCAGGTGGCTTACCGCGAGACCATCACCCGCAGGCACGAGCAGGACTACACCCACAAGAAGCAGACCGGCGGTACCGGTCAGTTCGCTCGCGTCAAGATCGTGTTCGAACCGAACCCGGAAAGCTCGGAGTTCGAGTTCGAGACCAAGATCGTCGGCGGTGCGGTTCCCAAGGAATACATCCCGGGTGTCGAAAAGGGCATCAACAGCGTCATGTCGTCGGGTCCGTTCGCGGGCTTCCCGATGATCGGCGTCAAGGCGACGCTTATCGACGGCGCTTACCACGATGTGGACTCCAGCGTCCTGGCGTTCGAAATCGCCGGCCGCGCCTGCTTCCGTGAAGCCGCACCCAAGCTTGGCGTGCAGCTGCTCGAGCCGATCATGAAGGTCGAAGTCGTGACCCCGGAAGACTACGTCGGCAGCGTCATCGGCGACCTGAACGGCCGTCGTGGCCAGATCCAGGGCCAGGAAGCTCGCGGCGTGGCTGTCGTCATCAACGCGATGGTGCCGCTGGCCAACATGTTCAAGTACGTCGACAACCTGCGCTCGATGAGCCAGGGCCGCGCGGCCTACACGATGCAGTTCGATCACTATGAGCCTGTGCCGACCGCGGTCGCCCAGGAAGTCCAGAAGAAATACGCGTAACCTGAACGGGTTGCATCGGTAACTTAATTCAAGGCCCGTACGGGCGAGCAGATTGGAGACATCACATGGCAAAAGGTAAATTCGAGCGTAACAAGCCTCATGTGAACATTGGCACGATTGGCCACGTCGATCATGGCAAGACGTCGCTGACGGCGGCGATCACGAAGTATTTTGGCGAGTACAAGCGCTACGACCAGATCGATGCGGCGCCCGAAGAGAAGGCCCGCGGCATCACGATTTCGACGGCGCACGTCGAATACGAGACGGCAGCGCGCCACTACGCCCATGTCGACTGCCCCGGCCACGCCGACTATGTGAAGAACATGATCACGGGCGCTGCGCAGATGGACGGCGCGATCCTGGTGGTGTCGGCCGCCGACGGCCCGATGCCGCAGACCCGCGAGCACATCCTGCTTGCCCGTCAGGTCGGCGTGCCGTCGATCGTGGTGTTCCTGAACAAGGTCGACCAGGTCGACGATGCCGAGCTGCTCGAACTGGTCGAGCTCGAGGTTCGCGAGCTTCTGTCGAAGAACGAGTTCCCCGGCGACGACATTCCGATCGTCAAGGGTTCGGCGCTGGCTGCTCTGGAAGATTCCAACAAGACCATCGGCGAAGATGCGATCCGCGAGTTGATGGCTGCGGTCGATGCCTATATCCCGACGCCTGTTCGTCCGCTGGACAAGCCGTTCCTGATGCCGATCGAAGACGTGTTCTCGATCTCGGGCCGTGGCACGGTCGTGACCGGCCGCG
>NZ_JAMYSB010000042.1:0-26359 GCF_040321695.1 Mesorhizobium sp. M0292 | reverse complement strand
CATTCCAGCTGACCAGTTCGCAGGGTCCGGTGGTGATCGCCAGCGCCTTCATCGGATCGTCGCCGCCCTCATAGGAGCGGTGCATGATCAAAGCCGGATAGTCGGCCATACCGGCGATCAGGGAAATGTCGGGCTTCGGCAGATTGAGTTTGACGGTGAAGTCGTCGACCTTCTCGATGCCGCCGTCGACCGGTTTCTTGGTGTCGGCATTGATCAGCGCACCCATGCGCGCGGCGACCGAGTTGCCGGCGACGGAAGCATCGCACCAGCGGGTGAGATTGTGGATGACGTCGTCGGCGTTGAAGGTGTCGCCATTCGACCAGGCGATGCCCTTGCGCACATGCAGCGTCAGCGTCCTGGCGTCGTCGCTGGTTTCCCAGCTTTCGAGCAGCCACGGCTCGAAGGTGAAGTCGCGGTTCCAGCGCACCAGATATTCGTTGCAATGGCGCGCCACATTGGACATCTCGACACCGTCGAAGGTGCGCGGATCCTTGAAACCCTTGACGTTCATGGCGACGCGCAAGGTGCCGCCGCGCTTCGGCTCTTCGGCCCGGGCAGGTGACGCGCTGAGGCCGCCCAGCGCCAGCGCGCCGGCAGCACTGACGCCAAAGCCGGCCATGATGGCGAGATATTCGCGCCGGTTGACGCCGCCTTTCCTGAAATCATCGGCAACGGGCTTCGCCTGCGGGTGCAAATTACGGTCGGTCAGCATGAATTTCATCGTCGTTCCCTCTTTTGTTGGGCGCCCCGACGGTCCGCCTCCGCTGGGGCGGATGCGATCATCGGGCGCCGTTGCCTGAGCAGGTGATGATAAAGCGGGCCGACCCCGGGAAATGTTCTCTTTTCCGCAATTCTTGTGCGCCACTCCGCAGTGGTAGATGGCCAATCTCCCCCCTTGTGGGGGAGATGTCCGGCAGGACAGAGGGGGGCGCTGTCCCGCCATCCCGTCTGCCGACTGGAGTATCTTCACAGATAATCGTTGCGTTGATTTAGGATACTGAAGGGCCGCGATCCTTCGCGCCCCCCTCTGGCCTGCCGGCCATCTCCCCCACGAGGGGGGAGATCAGCGCTTCATCGTTCTTGCCGAGCACGGCGACGGCGGCGATGGCTGCAAGCGTGCACACGAACGCCTCGCCGGCGCGCTGAACACTTTTGCGGGCGCGCAGAAAACTGTGCACCAGCCGCGGCTCCTCATACCACCAGGCGCGGCCGCCGGCGGCAACGATGCGGTCGCGATAGGTCTCGCCGTCCGATGACAGCGGATCGCACTGGGCGGTGATGATGACAGTCGGCGGCAGGCCGGAGAAGTCATTGTCTTTCAGCGGAGAAAAAGTCGGGTCGTCGGGCGACTGTGCCGGGGCAGCGCGAATGGTGCGGTAGAACGCGATGTCGCGCAGCGTCAGCAACGGTGCCTCGGCATGTTCGACATAGGAGCCGGCACTCTCGTCGCCGCCGAGGCCGGGATAGATCAGCACCTGGCCGGCCGCCCGGCGCAGGTGGCGGCGCGAGGCGTGCGCGACCGCGGCGGCAAGGTTGCCGCCGGCGCTTTCGCCGACAAGCACGATCGGCAGGTCCGTTGTCACCGCCGCCCATTCGAACACGGTCAGCGCGTCGTCGAAGGCGGCCGGGTGCGGATGCTCCGGCGCCAACCGGTAGTCGGCCGAGACAACGTCGAAACCGGTGCCGGCGCAGATCTCGGCGCAGATGTCGTCATGGCTGTCGAGCCCGCCAAGCACAAAGCCGCCGCCATGATAGTAGACGATGACGGCGCGCACGGGCTTGCCCGCCATCCGGTAGTAGCGGATCGGGATGGCGTGCCCTGCATCGGCGGCGATGATGCCGCCGCTGGCCGAAACCCCTTTGGGATAACCCTGATGGAAGGCGCGGCACATCGCATCATAGACCGACCTTTGCTCGGCGATCGGAAGTTCGGCGATTTCTGGCGGGAACCAGTCATTGACCAGGTCGATATGCTCCCACAGCGCCGGGTCGAGCAGGGTGGCGTATTTCCCCCGCCTGGTGGTCTTGAGCTTGTGGACCGTGCCCATCTCTCAGAGCTCGCCGTAGAGACGCTCGGCGTTTTCAAAGGTGAAGCGCAGCGGCACCGAGCCCTCGACCCGCCATGCGCTGACAGTGTCGCCCGCCATCAGCCGGCACGCGTCTATCGTGTTGGTGACGGCGCCGCCATAGAGCCGGTTGGCAAGGTTGAGGATGGCGGTCTGGTGCATGGCGGCACTGCCGCTGCCGCAGGCATCCTTGACCAGAAGCACGCGAAAGCCGGATGCGACCGCGTCCTTCACGGTGGCGTCGATACAGGCCTCGGTCCAGACGCCGGCGACGATCAGCCATTCGATGCCGCGCGCCTTGAATTCGGTTGCGGCAGGCCCGGCGCCGAAGGCGCTGGCCTGCGTCTTGACCAGCATCGTCTCGCCGGCCGCGGCCGCCACTTCTGGGCAGATTTCCGTCAGCGGATCGCTCTTGTCGGAAAAAGCCGACTTGCCGTCGGCATCGAGCGGATGGAACGGCCGCGCCTTGGCGGCATCGACGATATAGGCCCAGTGATACAGCGGCACGAAGTTGCGCCGCGCCGCCGCCTGCAGGCGCTGGACGTTGGCAAGCACCTCGCCAAAACCTTCGACCAGATAGCGCTTGTCCTGCCGATGCTCTTCCTGGAGGTCGATGAACGCCGCGGCGACCGTGCCACGTTTGATCGAGATGGGGCTTTTCATGCGGATAGGCCTTGGTTCGCGACCAACGCCGCCGCTCTTCTCGCAAGGGCAGCGCAAGCGGTGGAGATTGGTCGGCGTCCTCCGAACTTCGTCCTCCCAGGGCGAAGCAGCCGCGCAGCGGCGTCGCGGAGACCCTGGGATCCGTTCCGTGACGTCGACCGTGGAGTGCAACTGTGCAGGATCTGCACCGTTGCGGCGCTCTGGAGTCCATGCCGTGACATTGGCCAAGGAATGCGGCGGAGCAGAACTTGCACCGTTGCGGCGCGGATGAGTCCCGGCATGGATCCCTTGGGCTGCGGAGCAGCTCCAGGGGTCTGCGCCGCGTCGCTGCGCTCCTTGCTTCGCCCTAGGATGACGACGGGATTGGCGTTCACGCTGGTTGCCAAGGGATGCGAAACGACCATCAAACCTGCTTCTCCAGAAACTCATCCTCGTAGGGAAAGCGCGACAGAAGCTCGGTGCCGGTGTCGGTGATCAGGATCTCGTCTTCCAGCTTGACGCCCTCGCGTCCGCCTTTCTCGCCGATATAGCTTTCCACGCTCACCACCATGCCGGGCACGACAACACCGTCGCGGCCGTAGGTTTCATAGTCCATGGCGTGCGCTATGAACGGCGTCTCGCCATGCATGCCGACGCCGTGCATCACCGAGGTATAGCGCTGGTCGACGAAACGGTCCGGGATTTTCCACGCCTTTTCGGCGATCTCGCGAAAAGCCATGCCCGGCCTGACGATCGAAACGTTGTGCTGAACCTGGTCGTGCGCCATGCGGTAGAGCGATTTCTGATAGCCGGTCGGCTTGCCCGGCCCGCAGCGGAAGGTGCGCGAAAAATCGGAATAATAGCCATAGCAGCCGATCGTGTCGGTATCGAGCGCCAGAAGCTCGCCCGGCCGGATCTTGCGGCCGCTGGCCTCGTTGAACCACGGATTGGTGCGCTGTCCCGAGGTGAGCAACCGCGTCTCGATAAACTCGCCGCCCTGGCGGATCACCTCGCCATACATGATGGCGAACAGCTCGTTTTCGGAGACGCCGGGCTTGATCGCCTCGCGCACGGCATAAACAGCGGCTTCCGCGCCAGCCATCGATACCTGCAGGCATTTGACTTCCTCGGGTGTTTTCACCGCGCGCACCGCCAGGATTTCGCCCTGGCAATCCCTGACGTCGCAGCCGCGCTTTTCCAGCGCCAGCGCCTGCAAATGGCTGCAGCGGTCGAGCCCGAGCTTCATCGAGCCGCCGCCGTGCTTCGTCAAAAGCTCGGCGATCTCGTCGGCGAAGGGACCAGCGGTTTCGTCGTCACGGCCCGACACCGAAGACCACACCAGCTTGGACGGCCGCGCCTCGTCGATCGTGTCGAGCACCATCGAGACATGGTAGCTCTGCGGGTACTCGAACAGCACGATCGGCCCGTCGGTCGGGATGAAGAAATACCGCGTCGAGTTGCGCAGGAAATAGCCGAACATGTTGCGCGAGCCGGTTGCGTAGCGCTGGTTGTAGGGGTCGAACAAAACGACGCCCCCATAGCCCGCCTCGCGCATCCAGCCGCGCAGCTTGGCCAGCCGGCCCTTGCGCAAGGCGTCGGCATCGATGAAGGACGGCTCGGTATCCGACAGCCACATGCCGCCGGCGGAGTCGGCCGCGACCGGGTGGCGCATGCGGTCCTTGAAATCCACATCCTCGGTGCTGTCCGGGTCGAAAACGACGATGCTCATGGTGCGCCTCCTGAAGGCCTGAACATAGCTACGAACCGCAGAATGTCTGTGCGAGAATCCGCAGATGTCGTGCGAAATGCCGCAAGAAGGGCATGGATACAAAGGGCAATGTTGCGATCCTTCGCGCCCCCCTCTGTCCTGCCGGACATCTCCCCCACAAGGAGGGAGATTAGCAGCTTTCGCGTCCCGCTCGCCCTGCAACGTTGGTGATTGGCGAAAGCCGAGGCGACATCTGATCTCCCCCCGTGTGGGGGAGATGTCCGGCAGGACAGAGGGGGGCGCTGTCCCGCCAGCATCTCACCGCGTTAGCGCGCAGCGCTCTCTAATGCCGCCGCATCGCCTTCGGCGCGTGCCCATGCTCCTCGCGAAACGCTCGGGCAAAACTTGACATCGAAGCAAAGCCGCAGGCCAGCGCCACGTCTCGCACCATCAGCGTCGAATGGGCCAACAGGTCGGCGGCGCGCCGCAGCCGGAGCCGCCGGTAATATCCATTGGGCGAAATGCTGAGCTGGGCGCGGAAATTGCGCTCCAGCTTGTCGGAGGAGACACCGAGCCTTGCCGCCAGCTCCGTCATGCCGAGCCGCTCTTCCACCGCATCCTCCATGATGGCGATGGCCGACAGCACCAGTTCGTTCTGGACGCCGGTGCGCAGCCTGAGCGGCATCAGCTTGCGGTCGACGCTCGAACGCAAGGGGCTGTGCACGAACCATTCGGCAACGCCCGCCGCGAGCTCGCCGCCATAATCGTTGGTGATGATCTCCAGCATCATGTCGAGGCTGCCGACGCCACCGGCCGAGGTGAAGCGCTTGCGGTCGATGACGTAGAGATCGCGCCGGAGCTCGATATCCGGGAAGGCCTCGGTGAATGCCGCCTGGCTGGTCCAGTGCAAGGTGCAGGCATGGCCGTCGAGCAGGCCGGCCCTGGCGAGGAAGAAGGCGGCGTCGGCCACCGCGCCTATGTGAGCGCCGGCGCGCAGGCTCTTGCGCATCCACGCAACCGCATCGTCGGCGACAAGCAGGTCCGCATTGCCGCCCGAGCAGACGACGATGCGGTCGACCTTCGGCGCGCCGAACGCTGAGAATCCCGGTTGTATGACAACCCCATTGGATGCCTCGACCGTGCCCTGGTCGGCGCCGACGATCACCCAGCGATAGCACTCGCGCTTGGCCAGCACGTTGGCGGCGCGCAATGGCTCGATCACCGAACTGAACGCCATCATCGGAAAGCCGGGAAAGACCAGAACGGCGAAGGTGAGGGGACCTTCGCTCGCTGCGGGTTGCGCCCGGTCGTGTGTTTGGCTGGCACGGTCGGTATTCACAATTGTGTATTTCCCGGGAGCGTCATTGGTGGCAGACAGGAAATGTAGCGGGCTTTTTGGCCCGCCGGCAATGGAGACGACGCCATGTTTGCGGCCCAGACCATCGACAGCACCGACAAGCCGGCCTTCTACCGCGAACTGGCCACCCAGTTGAAGGCGCTGCTGGAAGGCGAGAGCGACTCCGTCGCTAACGCCGCCAACACATCGGCGCTGATCTTCCAGATGGTGCCCGATCTCAACTGGGCCGGCTTCTATTTCCTGGCGTCGGACGAGGAGCTGGTGCTTGGACCGTTCCAGGGCAAGCCGGCCTGCGTGCGCATCGCCGTCGGCAAGGGCGTGTGCGGCACCGCCATCGATCTCGAAATGTCGATGCTGGTCAAGGATGTGCATGAATTTGCCGGCCACATCGCTTGCGACGCCGACTCGCGCTCGGAACTCGTCGTGCTGCTGAGGGACAATGACGGCGTCTTCGGCCTGATCGACCTCGACAGCCCGACGCCCGGCCGCTTCGACAAGGACGATCAGGCCGGCATCGAGGCGCTTGCCGCGATCTATGTCGCGGCGAGTTCGTTCGAGGACTAAGCGAACTTCACCAGCATCAGGCTGAAGCAGCCGATGAACAGGAAGGCGCAGGAGGCGAGCGCCAGCGGGCGAAGGCCGCGCGAGCGCAGCTGCGAAATGTTGGCCTGCAGACCCATGGCGGCGAGCCCCATGGTCAGCATGATGGTGGTGGCGAACGCCATGGCCGACTTCACTTCGGCCGGCACGGCAACCAGGCTGTTCAGCGCCACGACGGCGATGAAAGCGGCGACGAACCACGGCATCGGCGGCCGCGCACCGGATTGGTCGCTTGGGCGATCGCCATTGCTCTTGCGGCGCGCCATCAGGCCGAGCGCGATGACCATCGGCGCCAGCAGGGCGACGCGGGTCAGCTTGGCGACGGTGGCGATCTCGCCGGACTGGGCGCCGTTCTGGAAGCCGGCGCCGATGACCTGTGCCACCTCGTGGATCGAGGCGCCGGCCCACAGGCCGAATGCGTGCTGGTCGAGGCCGAGCACCGGCGCCAGCAGCGGAAAGCCGAGCATGGCGACGGTGCCGAACAGCGTGATCGAGGCGACGGCATAAGTGACGTCCTCGTCGCGCGCATCGGTGACGATGTTGGTGGCAACGATCGCCGAAGCGCCGCAGATCGAGGTGCCGGCGGCAATCAGCTGCGCCAGCTTGGCGTCGACGCCGATCAGCCGGCCAAGCGTAATGGTGAAGACGAAGGTCGCTCCAAGGGTCAGCGCCACGATGCCGACGCCGCCGGCGCCGATGGAGACGACCTGGCCGAGCGTCAGCTGAAAGCCGAGCAGCACGATGGCAAAGCGCAGCAGGCGCTTCTGCGAGAATGCAATGCCGGCCTTGGCGTGGGCGGGCGTGCCGAGCACGTTGGAATAGATCAGGCCGGCGACGACGGCGAGGATCATCGGGCTGAACAGCGCGAAGCCGGAGACATTATGGGCCGAGAAGGCCATCCCCGTAATCATCGCCACCAGCACGATCCCGGGGATGACGCCATTCCACACGGAACCGAGCCGCTTCCGGCCCACGGCCAGATCGGCGGAAATCATGCTGATCGGAATATCGTTCGCTAGCTGGGCGGCGGAAGACAATGCAATTCTCCACGCAAGTACCTCAGGAGAATGTCATTCCAGAATCGATCTTTCCAACGAATTGTTTTTGTTGAAATGATCGATTTTTGTGAACGTTTAGGGCGGCCGAGGTCAGAATGAGAAAGAGCGCCCGGGCGAAACCTGGAGCCGCCCTAGATCATGATGAATTCCCATCACGATCTAACCCCACTTTTTGGGATCATGCCCTAGTATTTCATCCCAATTCGCGCGGCGATCGTATGGTCCTGGCTGTCGCCGTTGCTGCCGACCGCGGTGCTGTAGTTCAGCCCGAAGGCAATACCGCCGATTTGCGCATCGACGCCGAGCCCGATTGACAAATAGTCGTTGGAAAAGGCATCTGCGTCCAGCGCGTAGGGCGTGGTGCCGATATCGGCATAGCCGAGGCTGACGCGGCTGGAGCCGGCAAAGTCGTGCGTATACTCAAAGCGCGCGCGCGGTGTGAGCAGACCCCAGCTGGTAGGAATGTTGTTCTCGATGCGCAGGCCAAGGGTGCCCGACAGCGTGTCGACGGTCTGCTTGCCGAAGGTCAGATTATAGATGTCGCCACCCGTCTCGGTGAAGCCGCCAAGCGTGGAGTGGGACCCCGACAGACGTCCATAGGGTGATATCAGAGAGTCCGGCCGGCGAAATTCGTAGCCCGCCGTCAGCGACCCGAAGACCTGGCTTCCGTCGCGCGTTCCAGACGCGAAATCGCCGGTATCGGTCACATAGCGCTCACTGTCGAAATTGAGGGCGCCATAGCCGGCAAGGCCATCGACAAAAAAACCTAGCGCCGGGCGGTAGCTGCTATAGGCGGCGACCGAGATGGCATGGGCGCGGCTTTCGGTGCCGTTGCTCCCGACGTCGGTGACGTCATGGCCATAGCCAAACCCGAGACCGGCGGTGAAGGTCGGGGAAAAGCGGTAGTCGGCACCGACGATCACGCCGACCAGCGTATGGTCGAGCTTGATGGCTCCATCGTCATCGGTGCCGAAATTGACGTAGCCGCCGCTCCAGAAGGCCAGTTCGCCAAATGGGTTCTCGGCCGGCAGTGACGACGTCTGGGTGTCCACGTCCGTGCCAGTTGAAGACTGTCCGGTCTTGATCGGCGACGCGCCGGTCGAAGTCCTGTCCTGCTTTGCGTTGGCGTTGGGCTGAATGCGCTCCGGATTGGGCGCTCCGTAAGTGGACTGCGACGATGCCGTGGCGATTGCGGCGAGCGCCGGATCGTTCGCTGCAATCTGCTGCTGAGCGTATGCGTCGGGGTTGTCCGACGATTGCTGGACGGCAACGCTGAGGCCTATCGAATTGTGGCGCTGGTCGCCCTCATTGTGGAGCTGTTCCAGCCTCTGTCCAAATCCCTGGATCTGAATGTCGGCGAAGTGCTTTGCCGCCTCCACCTGTGCCCGAATCAGGCCGATCACTTCCGGATCGCGCGAGGGGTCGGGCCGCGCCGTGACGTTGATGGTCACGGTTGCCGGAGGTGACGTTCCGTCGGCATTCGAGAGCGTGTAGGTCAGGCTGGTTGTGCCGGCAAAGGTGGCTGCCGCGGCAAACTGCAGGATATAAGCGCCGCCATCGGGCACAATGGAAGCCGTGCCCGCTTCGCCCGGCGGCGGCGAGGCAATCGTGGCGCTGGTAAACGGCCCATTCGTCGCCCCTTGCGTCAGGTCGAGGGACCCGGTCGTTCCGGCCATCACGTCCAGCGTGTGGTCCTGTGCCGACGGCAAGTGGATCTCGACGGCCACAGTGTAGTCACGTTGGCCCGTAACGCCGTTGCTGTCCGTGGCCCGCACCGTAAAATCGTAATTGGCCGCGACAGTGGGTGCGCCAGCCAGCGTACCTCCAGGCGAGAGCGCGAGGCCGGGAGGCACTGAGCCGGAAATCACGGTGAAGGTGTAGGGTGCGGCGCCGCCATTGGGGCTGCTTGCCGTGATGGTCTGGCTGTACGGCGTGCCAATATGCGCATTCGGCAATGTTGCCGGCGACAGCTCCACCGTGACCGTGGTGCAGGACAGGACAAGATTGGTCACGTCGGCTCCCGCCACCGTGCCCGAGGCCGTCGTGACCGTGCATGTCTGGTCGGCCGGCTTGGCAGTAACCTCAACGCTCCAGTTGGAGCCGGTCAGCAGGCCATCCGCAAAGGCAAAGGTGGTATCGCCGACATTCACGTCCCTGGTTTGCGTCCCTGCCGGCGAGCTTGATGTCAATTTCAAACTCACCGTCCCGGTCTGACCGCTCGCCGTGCCGCTGATCACATAGAGCGGCTCATCAAAACAGATCAATGCGGACCCATCGCCTGAATTGACGCCTTCCGCCACCGCAGCCGATTGCAGCGAGCCGGCATCCGATGATCCGCCGCCGCCGCCGCCGCCGGCGCCGTTCCAGTTCTGCTGGCACGAGGTCGTGCCGACGCCTGCGCCGCCACCACCGCCGCCGACAGTAGCCCCGCCACCGCCGCCACCAGCATATCCGGCGCCCAGGAAAGACCCTGAGAAATTTCGTGCAGTTCCGCCTTGGCCATTTGTCTGACCGGCCGTGCCAGGAAAACTATCGCACCCAGCCCCGATCGCGCCACCGGCACCTACAGTGCCACCTTCACCGCCAAAGGGGCCAAGGCCGCCCGAAACATCGGTTCCTGCCGAGCCGGATCCCCCGCTCTTGCCACCGACGCCACCAGCTATCGAATTTGTAGTGTGCCAGCCCCCGTTGCCACCGCCGCCACCGCCGCCAGCAATTGCCAGGCGGGTTCCGCCCAGCCGCAGGTCGGTCGCCCCGCCACCATTGCCGCCGTCGGGAGTACCGCTCGCGCCACCGGGATTGACCGCGAGCGAGCCACGGCCGCCAACGCCGACAGAAAGGATGTCACCCGGCGCGACAGTCAAGGAACCGCTCACCTGGCCGCCGAGCCCGCCGGCGCCGCCTGGGCTCAATGGGCTGCCCCCGATGGTGCCGGCGCCGCTCTTGCCAACCCCGCCTTGCGCTCCCTTGAGGTATACTGTGGCGGAATGGGTGTTGCCAGGAACCGAGATGGACTGGTCGCCGCCAGTAAAGCTAAAAGCATGAGCTGTCTGTGTGGGACTACAAGACTGCCCGAGCGCTGACGTCGTGCCCGCGAGCGCGTAGACGACCGTCATCGCGCCTAACAAACGTGAGATTGTACGCTTTGCCGGCCCTCGATGCATGGCGCCCCCCCCGTCAGCCCGTCCAGTGCTTCTCCGCTTATATTATGATGCCAAGATTAGATCAAATAGAAATTTGAACCAATGGTAGGTTGAATGTCCAACAATATTAGCTGTTGCTGTTTTTTTGTACGCGTACGAGAGCCCTACTCGACGGCGCAGCAGTTTAGGCGAGCAACCACCGCGCAAGGTGAAGACTGGCGTTGCCTGGCAGTACACTTATGGCCTTGCCGGCGCCGCCCGCTCTAGCCGCGCGGGTCAACTCGGAGGCTGGGCCAACGCCAAAATCTTGACAGCGCCGCGCTTCCTGCTCCAGCGTGGCGTCATGTTCGTTTTCTCGTTCGCCATCGCCAAGCGACGCCGTTCCTGCACCACGCAGCGCGGCAAGCTGTTTGCGCGACGAAAAGGACCGGCCCAATAAAATTCCGGTTCGTTCGTTCCAGCCCCGCCCTCGACGTCTGCCGGCGGGGTTTTCATGTCTGGAGCCTTTGCCATGTCCAATTCTTCCATCCTGTTTCGGCCGGCCCAACCGGCGGACGCTGCCGCCATCAGGGACATTGTGCGTGCCGCCTATGCCAAATGGGTGCCTCTGATCGGCCGCGAGCCGCTGCCGATGCGCGCCGACCATGACAAGGCGGTCGCCGAACATCCGTTCGATCTCGCCATCGAAAATGGCCGCATCGTCGGCATGATCGAGACCATCCTGGCCGACGATCATCTCTGGATCGAGAATGTCTGCGTCGCGCCACAGGCGCAGGGCAGGGGCATCGGCCGGCTGTTGCTGGAACGGGCGGAGCAGAAGGCGCTGGAGGCCAGCTGCTTCGAGCTGCGCCTGCTGACCAACGGCGCCTTCATGGCCAATGTGTTGTTGTACAAACGGCATGGCTATACGATCGACCGGGAGGAGCCGTTCATGAACGGCATGACGGTCTATATGAGCAAGAAACTGGGTGATGGCCGATAACAGGGAGGATCGGATGGCAGTCAGGGTCCGGTTGAAGCCGCTCACGGGGCGGTATGCGGTTTCGCGCCTCGAAGCAAAAGACAGCATTCCCGGCTGGGCGGACGGGCCGGGCTTCGTCAGCATCACCAGGACAGAGGACGAGCTTTCGGTCGTCTGCCTGCAGGATCGGGTGCCGGACGGGGTGAAGCATGACAGGGACTGGGTCGCCCTGAAACTCCAAGGTCCCTTTGCCTTCGACGAAACCGGCATCGTCCTGTCGGTGATAAAGCCATTGTCGGAAAGCGAACTCGGCATTTTTCTGGTATCCACCTTCGATGGTGACCATCTGCTCGTCAAAGCCAAGGATGAAGCCGCGGCAAGGGGGCTTCTGGTCGCGGCGGGGCACACGCTTCTGTAGCCGTAGGCTCAATCGCCCGCCCTTGCGTTTGACATCGCTCTTGCCCCATCGTTATTCCTGAGCCGATACGACGATCCGGCGATCGCCCCCCATCAATCAGAAATCCCCCGAGGAGAAGCCCATGTCACACAATCTGCAGTTCTATATTGACGGCGTGTGGGTCGATCCTGTCGTGCCCGGCACACTCGACGTCATCGACCCGTCAAACGAAGATGCTTTCGCGCAGATTTCGCTCGGCTCAAAGGCCGATGTCGACAAGGCGGTTGCGGCCGCCAAGCGCGCCTTCGAGACATTCGGCTTCACTTCGGTCGAGGAGCGCCTCGATATCCTCAACCGCATAACCGAGGTCTACAAGAAGCGCAGCGCCGATCTGGCGCTGGCCGTATCGCGCGAGATGGGCGCGCCGCGCCAGATGGCACTCGACAGCCAGGTCGGCATTGGCCTGGCACATCTGCAGAAGATGGCCGAGGTGCTGAAGTCGTTCGAATTCCGCCACGTCAAGGGCTCGTCGCTGATCGTCAAGGAGCCGATCGGCGTCGTCGGCCTGATCACGCCGTGGAACTGGCCGCTGAACCAGATCACCTGCAAGGTCGGTCCTGCGCTCGCCGCCGGCTGCACCATGGTGCTGAAGCCGTCCGAGATCGCGCCGCTCGACGCCATCATCTTTGCCGAAATCATCGACGAGGCAGGCGTTCCCAAGGGCGTCTTCAACCTCGTCAATGGCGACGGCCCGGGCGTCGGCCAGGCGCTGTCCAGCCATCCCGATGTCGACATGATGTCGTTCACCGGTTCGACCCGCGCCGGCATCCTGGTCGCCAAGGCGGCCGCCGACACGGTCAAGCGCGTGCATCAGGAGCTTGGCGGCAAGTCGGCCAACATCCTGTTTCCCGATGTCGATCTTGAAAAGGCCGTCGGCAAGGGCGTCGCCGGCTGCTTCAGCAACTCGGGCCAGTCCTGCAATGCGCCGACCCGCATGTTCGTGCCGCGCGACCGCCATGACGAAGCGACCGGCTACGCCAAGACGGCGGCCGAAAAATTGACCGTCGGCCCGGCCGATGCGGCCGGCACCAAGCTCGGCCCGGTGGTCAGCCAGATCCAGTTCGACAAGATCCAGGACCTGATCCAGGCCGGCATAGATGAAGGCGCCACGCTGGTCGCGGGTGGACCGGGGCGTCCGGCCGAGCTCAACCGCGGCTACTATGTCCGCCCCACCGTGTTCGCCGACGTCACATCAGATATGCGCATCGCGCGCGAGGAAATCTTCGGGCCGGTGCTGGCGATCATGCCTTACGACACAGTGGAAGAGGCGATCGGCACCGCCAACGACACTGTCTATGGGCTGGCGTCCTACATCCAGGCCAAGGATATCGAGAAGGCCCGCGAAGTCGCCGCCCGCATGCGCACCGGCAATGTCTACATCAACTATCCGCAATGGGACGCCGGCCTGCCCTTCGGCGGCTACAAGCAATCCGGCAACGGCCGCGAATACGCCGAATACGGGCTGGAGGATTTCCTCGAGATCAAGGGCATCGCCGGCTACGAGGCGGCGGAGTAGGCCTAACCCTTGGGGACCGGCAACCAGCCGGTCTCGAGGCTTCAGCTCTTAAAGGTGCGGCTTCACTCTTCCCGGAAAGCTTTCTGGATCTGATCCGACAGCGGCTTCACCAGATAGGAAAGCATCGTCCGGTCGCCCGTCGGGAAGAACACTTCGGCCGGCATGCCTGGCGCCAGCGCCAGCCCGCGCAGCTTGGCGACCTCGGTTTTGGGCAGCGTCACCCGCGCCACATAGAAGGCTGCTCCGGTGCGCTCTTCGATGGTGAGATCGGCCGAGATCCGCGACAGCGTCCCGGTCAGCTCCGGCGTGGTTTGCCGATTGAACGCCGACAGGCGCAAAATCGCATTCTGGCCCATCGTCACCTGGTCGATATCCTGGGGTGCGATATGCGCTTCAACGGTCAGGTCGTCCGTCACCGGTACGATCTGCATCACCTGTTCGCCGGGGGTGATGACCCCGCCGATCGTATGCACCGCCAACTGCAGCACCACGCCATCCTGCGGGCTGCGCAGATCGATGCGCTTCAACTGGTCCTCGGCCGCTACCTTGCGTTCGACGAACTCGGAGATCTTTCCCTGGGTATCGCGTAAATCGGTCGCGACCTCGCTGCGAAGATCCTGGTCGATCTGGATGATCTGCAGTTCGATCTCGGACGCCTTGCCTTTCACCTGGGCAATTCCCGCGGTCAACTGGCCATGCTCGCCTTCGAGCCGCACCGCGTCCCGTTCCAGCGACGTCATGCGGTCGATTCCTATCAGCTTGCGATGCCAGAGCGACCGCACACCTTCCAGCTCGATCTGGATCAGCTCGATCTCGCGGCGTTTCGCCTGCAGCTGCTCGGTCAGGCCGGCACTCTCCTGCTTCAACTGCGCGATCCGTTCGCGCAATTGCGATCGCTGGCCAGACCGCGCCTGGTGCCGGAAATCGAACAGCGATTGTTCTCCGGCCATCGATGCGGCGACACCGGCTTCGTCGCGCCGCGATGTCAAAACGTCCGGAAAGCTGATCGTGTCCTTGCCGTCACGCTCCGCCTCCAGGCGCGCCAACCGTGCATAAAACTCATCCAGACCTTTTGAGACGATCGCCAGATTGGCGCGTGTTGTCGTTTCATCCAGCCGCACCAGAATATCGCCCGCCTTGACCCGGTCGCCTTCACGCACCCTGATCTCGCCGACCACGCCGCCCGTCGGATGCTGAACTTTCTTTACATTGGAATCGACCACCAGCCGGCCAGCTGCGATCACCGCACCCGACATCTTGGTCACTGCCGCCAGGCCGCCAACACCTCCGACAAGCAGCAGACAGGTAGCAACGCCAGCCACGAGATAGCGGCGGACCTGCCGATGATGCAAAGCGGATCTGTCCTCGCTCATGCAGGAACGCCTCTCTCCGTGGCGGCAACGACCTTGAGCGGTGCCGCCGATCGGAAGACCTTGTTCAGCACCTCATCCTTCGGACCGAAGGCCTGCACATGGCCATTGGCCATCACCAGCACGGTGTCGACATTGGCCAGCACACTGGATCGGTGCGCGACGACGATAACGATGCCGCCGCGGTCCCTGATGCCCTGGATGGCGGCGGACAAGGCCACTTCACCCTCTGAGTCGAGATTGGAATTCGGCTCGTCCAGGATGACCAGGAAGGGATCGCCATAAAGAGAGCGGGCAAGGGCGACACGCTGGCGTTGCCCCGCCGACAGCGAGGCGCCGGCTTCGCCAACCTTTGTGTCGTAACCGTCGGCCAGATGCACGACGAGATCATGCACGCCGGCGGCCTTGGCTGCCGCAAGCACCATGTCGGACGACGCATCCGGGTCGAAGCGGGCGATGTTCTGCGCGATCGTTCCGTCGAACAACTGCACATCCTGCGGCAGATAGCCGATATGTTTGCCCAACTCGTCGGCCGGCCACTGGTCAAGCGTCGCGCCGTCCAGCCGCACGGCGCCGCGCGCCGGCAGCCAGACACCTGCAAGCGTACGCACCAGCGATGATTTGCCGGAAGCACTCGGGCCGATGACCCCCAGGCCCGCTCCCCTGGCCAGTGAAAAACTTGCATCCCACACCACCGGCGTGCGTTCGCCCGGCGGCGCGACACTGACATTCTCGACCGCCAGCGCGCTGACAGGCGCGGGCAGGGTCACGCCGGTTGCGCCTTCCGGCAGCGCGGACAGAAGCTGCTTCAGGCGTGCCCAGCTTTGCCGCGCCGAAATGAAACCCTTCCAATGCGCTATCGCCAGTTCGATCGGAGCCAGCGCCCTGCCCATCATGATCGAGCTTGCGATCATGATGCCGCCGGTCGCCTCTTGCTTGATGACCAGATAAGCGCCGATCGCCAGCATTGCCGATTGCAGCATCAACCGCAGGATCTTGGAAATCGTGCCAAGCGTTCCCGCGACATCGCTGGCTGCCGCATGGGCGTTCAGGTACTCGGCATTGACGGCAGACCACCGCTCGGCGATACGCCCGCCAAAACCCATGGCCTGCATGGCTTCGGCATTGCGCCTTGTCGCCTCGGCCAACGTGCTGCGGACGGCCGCGTGCTGTCCGGCGATCCTTGTCGGGCCGCGGGTCCGGAACTCGGCCAGAAGCGTCAGTGCAAACAGGACAACGGCGCCGGCAAGCGCGGTAACGCCGATCCAGAAATGAAAAATGAAACAGATGCCGATATAGAGCGGCATCCATGGCAGGTCGAACAAAGCGGTCGGTCCGGCACTGCCGATAAAGGAGCGGACCTGATCGAGATCCCGTAGGGGTTGCAGCCCGTCGCCGGAAGGCTTGGCGCGCAGCGGCAGGCGCATCAGCGCCGAATAGACCGACGGGCTCAGCTTTGCGTCCAACCCCTGTCCCAGCCGCACCATGAGGCGAGAGCGGATCAGCTCCAGCACTCCCTGAAACACGAACAATGTTCCCGCAAGCACCGCCAGGCCGACCAGCGTCGGCACGCTGCGACCCGGAACGACGCGGTCATAGACTTGCAACATGAAGAACGAGCCGGTCAGGGTCAGCACGTTGACGACCCCGCTCATCAGTACGATGCCCGAAAACGCACGTCGAAAGGACGCCAGGATTCCGACCAGCGTAAGCGGCGTCGATGGCGTCAGCTGCATGCAGGCTCGCAATCAGGATATGGCATCTCGTCCCTTCAATAGATAACTGCCTTGAGTGTGACATGGACGGGCAAGCCGGCCTGGAACTGCGCGCTGCCCCGCGCCACCAGCCAGCCGTCCGCACGCTCCAGGCGCGCAACGACCTGCAGCGTTGGTGAAGCGGTCGAGCTTGCGGGCAGGGGCAAGGAAAATTCTATCGTCTTTGAGCCGCCCTCGCTCTTGAGGCTGGTTTTGGCGGCGCGGCGTCGCCCACTGTCCTGAATGGCGGAATCCTCAAGATAGATCTCGAGATGACCTTCCGGGATAGCCTTGCCGCCCACAAAGGTGACGGCGCCGCGAATATCTGTTGCGCGAATATCTGGCGCGCGAATATCTGGCGATTGCGCTGCCGCTGCCCCGGTGGCCGCGGCGACTGCCGCAACTCCGGCGGCCATTAACACCGTGCGGCGGTCAGTCATCGCGTCCTCTCCCTTTTCACTGCGCTGGGGTATGCGGGAGGGCAGCCTGACGGCACCCCTCCCGGCAACGCGTTAGATGACGATGAAGTCTGCAGCCGAAAGATCCAGATTTGTGTTCAGGTGTGCAAACTGAACGGCTGCTCCCTGTCCGGAACCATCGGCGTCGTAAGACAATATTCCACTGTCGGTGTCGTAGATGATGCGGTCGTCGGCATCATGAGCAGCGCCGGCTGCGCTCTTGTAGAATGAGCCCAAAGCGAGGGCGCCGTCGCCGCCAACGCTGGCAAAGATGAGGTTGTCCAGCAGGATCGTATCGTCGGCGACCTTGAAGTCCTTGATCCAGTCGATATTGCCGTTCCCGAGTTCTGTCGAGAAGCGGAAATAGTCGTCCCCGGCGCCGCCGGTCAGCGTATCGGCAGCCAGCCCGCCATCCAAAAGGTCGCTGCCGCCGCCGCCGTTGAGCGTATCGGCGCCCGCAACGCCCGGCTGAGCTGGTGCCGGCGGGAATTCGACCGACACGTTCAGCTTGTAAGTCGAGCCCTCCGGCACGGATTCGACCCAGCCATCGCCAGGAGCCGAGTCCGACCATTCGCCCTCCACAATATAGTAGGTTCCGGTTTCCTGAACGATGAAGCTGGTGCTCGAATCGCGGCCGTTGTTGGAGCCGGGGTCGTTGCCGCCATCGTCGTTCTGGGCGACGATATTGCCATCGCTGTCCAGCACCCTGACGATGCTGTCATGGACATTGGGGTCGGCAATGCCATCGATGTCGATGGTGATGATCGTGCCGGCCGCCAGGTTGATGCTGTAATATCCGCCCAAGCCGTTTCCGGTGGCATTGACGGTGGTGTGAAGGGTGGTCGTCGAATCGAAGATGTCGGGGTCGGCGGTCAGCGAGAAGTTGTTCGAGATGTCGAAGGCGGTCGAGACCGAATTGTTGGTCGCGTCCGGTCCGAGCGTGGCGTAGCCGGTGCCCATGCCCGGGCGTGGCGGAGCATCGCCCTGATAGGCGAAATCGCCGAGCAGGGTGTCATCGCCGCCGCCGCCGTCGATTTTGTCGGCGCCGCCCTGGCCGGTCAGCACATTGGCCGCGCCATCGCCGGTCAGGTGATCGTTGAAGCCCGAGCCAGCCAGATTTTCGATCGAGATATAGGTGTCGCCGCCGGATTTGCCGCCACCCAGTTTGAGGTTTTGCCCGCTGGCCGCGTCGGCGTAGTCCGCCGTGTCGCTGCCGGCGCCGCCATTCAATATATCGGCGCCGCCACCGCCGGTCAGCGTGTCGTTGCCGGCGCCGCCGGAAAGTTTGTTGGCCTGGGCGTTGCCGATGAGATGGTCGTCGAAGAACGACCCGACGGCGTTTTCGAAGCCGACCAGGATGTCGTGCCGGATAACGGTGCCGCGCCCGACGATCTGCACCGGGCCATCGCCGTCGCCGCCATTGGCCGTGCCATTGGCGAGGTCGATCGTCACGCCGGCGGAGCTGCCTTCGTAGACGACCGTATCGATGCCGGCGCCGCCATCCAGATAGTCCTGGCCGGCGCCGCCGATGATCGTGTCGTTGCCGGCTTCACCGTACAGGATGTCGCCGTCATTGCCGCCATCCAGTATGTCGTTGCCGCCGCCGCCGTTGAAATAGTCGCCGCCGCCCCGGCCCCAGAAATGATTTGCCGCCGACGTACCGATGAAACGGTCGATGCGGTCATCGGAGCCGATCAGGTTCTCGATGCTGTAGAAGGTGTCGCCCGTGGCGGTTCCGCCGCTGGCCACGTTCGTCTCGAGGTTGACGAGCAGTTGGAAGGGGCTCTCCTTGCTGAAGTCGACCGTGTCGACGCCGGCGCCGCCCCTGAATATATCGACGCCATCCTGGCCGCTCAGCGTATCGTCGCCGTCGCCGCCGTCGAGGATGTCGTTGCCCTGGCCGCCGAGGATCGTATCGTTGCCGCGGCCGCCATAGAGCGTGTCATTGCCGTCGTCGCTCTCGGTCTGGTCTGGAAGGTCGGCGACATCGATGGTGTTGTTGATGTCGCGGCCGGCGAGCGAGTCGCGGCCGCCGATGATGAGATCATCGCCGCCTTGGCCGAAGATCGTGTCGTCGTCGGCGCCGCCGTCGAGCGTATTGTTGCCATTGTCGCCGAAGATGACGCTGGTCATCGTGTTGTCGCCGATGATTGGCGGGGTTTCGGTGCCGCCGTCTCCAGGCTGGAGTGTCGACTCGTCGGCATAGATGATGTGTTCGACGTTGGCGATTTTCCGGATATTCAAGTTCCGGTTCAGCAGAATGACCGTGTCATTCCCGCCATTCGCTTCCTCGCGCACGATGTCGTCGAGGGAATCGACGAAGTAGGTGTCGTCGCCGCCATTGCCGGCCATGCGGTCGCCGCCGCCGCGGCCATCCAGCACGTTGGCTCCGTCATTGCCAATCAGGACGTCGTCATAGCTGCTGCCGATGCCGTTCTCGATGTAATAGTCGGTGCCGTCGGCGTTGTGCCCGGCGAAGATCGACACATTGTTGCTGTGGCCGTTGACGCTGGAGAACTGTCCGGCGCGCAAATCGAGGATCGTGCCGGCCGTCGAGCCGGAGAAGTCGATCGTGTCGGTTCCGCCGGTGTCATGGATGACGAAACCGATATCGTGCTGCATGCCCGACGAGGTCAGCCGGTAGCCATCCACGGCACTGCCGAAGCCGTAGACGTTGTCGCCCGTGTTGAGATCGATATGCTGATAGGTGCGCACGCCGTTCTCGTCGACGGTGGAGAAAAAGCGGCGGATGACTGCCTCGATGTCGGCCATCATCGGCGTTGACGCCGACCAGCGGCTGGTTTCACCGACATCGATCCCGTCGAAATAGGACATGACGCTGTATTGCTGACGGTCGTAGGTCCAGGTCGCATTGTTCAGATAATTGATCTGTACGCCGCCGGGGCCGCTGTAATTGTAGAGCCCGGGGTGGTTCAGGCCGAACTCATGACCGAATTCATGGATGAAGGAATCGAAGACATAGCCGCCAATATCCGTCTTGTTGACCTCGGTGTCGTGGAAACGCTGGCCGATGCTGACATAGCGGTCGTTGGAATAGGCGCTGCCGTCGTCCTCTTCGCCCAGTTCGGGGCTGACAACCTGCATCCAGTCCGTTGCGCTGTTGTATGGTGCATTGTCGACGATTTCGAACTTCAACGGGGTGACACTGGCCCACATCTGCAAGGCGCCGATCGCGGCGGCCTTGTATTCGGGATGGTCATTGAGCTCGGAGACATTGATCCTCAGCGTTCCCGCCGCGATCGCCGGCGTTATCGACCGGTCCAGCGCTCCAAGGTAGGTGAGGAAGGCCCCGTAATCTTCGCTTTTGCCGTACGGGTTGTCCGGCGTCTGGTCGTTGACCCACCATTGATCGCTGGTTTGGCTTGGGTTCGGCATCCTTGGGACTCCTTGGTCTCGCAGCCGTGGCAATTGCGGCTGTACGGTTTAGCAGTTGCCAACCACCGACAAGCATCGTTTGCGCTTGCCGGTCGAGCCCCGTCCCAGTGCCAACAATGCTATTGGAATCTTCGCTTGTCTAGCCTCTGTTCGCGCTCAGTACATATGAAGGTTCTTGGGCGCGCTTGTGCCGGCGGGTTTTGAGATACTCGTTTGGTGCTGATCGCTATCGCGCTAGGCTATGTCCGTACTTCCCCGCAGGTGCACCGGGCAGTATCTGCATCAACCATCCCGACTGGGCGCCGGGCTGCCGTTCGGCGGCGAGAAGCGATCAGGCAGCGGGTGGCTCGCCATCGTCTCCAGTTCCTCAAATGCCGCTGCGGACGCGTTCCGAGTTGGTCAAAGCTTCACCTAGACGGCCCACCGTTTGTTTCATCGCCTTTTCGGCGGAGTCGGTGAGCGATTTAGCGCCACCCTCGCAAACGACGCCGGCATCACCTTGAGCATTGCCTTGACCCTCGACCGTCGAACCGAGTAGCCGACCCTTACGGCCATCGACAGTTATTGAGGCAACCAGGTCGACGTCAGTCTCAATGCCGGCGGACCAGAAGCCTGGTACGACCCGAAGCCGAGCGTTCAATTCCTCTCCTTTCACTACAATCATTCCACGGCTTTTGCGTTCGGCTAGCCCAGCGGCATCGACTGGCTGATCAACCACTTCGAGTTCAGTGACCAGTGACTCGAGCGTCTTCCGAACTGATCCAGAAAATCCGGCTCGCATGTCGATCGGATAACTGTGAGCGGCGCAGTTCATATCGGTTTGATCGACCTATTGAGGCCTGTAGAATCAATGAAAAGCAAATATTTGCCAGGTAGTTTCTCGCATAACTTTTGAATACAGATTGTACGCAGCGATTGGCATTGGTTCGGCTTTGTATTGGTAGCCACCAAGCGCAAGTGCGACCGTAAAGACGGCCAGCATTCTATATTCCATCCCCAGCCCCTCCCAAGGCATAAGGGGAACATCGCCCAAGACTGTTGCGGACGCAAGCGCTCGATCAGCGTGGCACAGTTTGATGGAATGAAAAGTCGTAGAGATAGCCCCGTTTTGACTGACAGAGGACCGTAGATTGACATTGAGACTCAACGGAGTCGTGCGCCGAACGCCAACATCGGCACGTGCCTGAGGAAGCATCCTTTTCACCGCAGCCCAACCTGCAAAGCCAAGGTGCTGGGACACTAGATGCCCAGCTGATACCAGAAGCTGACAGCGAACGGCCCGCGTGCTTCAGGATCCCGTCCGGCGCGCGAAGTGTTCATATGTCACCCGCCAGGGGTCGCTCTCCGCTCGTCTCTCCTCGCCGATCCAGTGAAAGCTGGCGGCGGTGATCTCGGTGAACCGCCACCGCGCCTGCAGGCCGCGCGAGTCGGCGCCCATCTGGACGATGTCCTTGCCTTCGGCCCGCCCGATCTGGCGCGAATAGTCCTGGTTGAGCGGATCGCTCCAGATAATGTGCCAGCCACCGATCCCGGGATCGAAGACGCGCAAGGTCGTGCCATACATGGTGGACGGGGCAGGGCGCCTGGGCCTGATCCAGATGTCCTGAATGGCGCGGCCTTCGAGCACCCAACCAAAGTGACACTCGCCATCCCATTTCTGAATTGTGCCGTCGGTGCGGCGGTGAACCGTCTCCATGTCCCAGCTGCCGATCAACCATCCATAGAGGTCCATGTCTTTCGCCCGGTCGGCTGGCGGACCCTCGGATGCAAGAGCGGTGAGAAACGTCGTCATGATTATGTCAAGGGCAAGCCGCGCGGAAACGCTGGGCGTTCCAACCATCGCAGCGTTGCGGGTTCGGGGTCTTGGGAAAAGTTGCGGTAATGCTGCTGTGAAGGCACTTCCGCGTTCGCGCCATATCGAATCTATGCGCGAATGCTAATGTAGCATCGGCGGGTACCCCAATGCCCGCCTGGCCGGCGCCTTACTCAGGCAATCTCTTGATGAGCGGCGCCGGCCGCTGGCTTTGGCGGCGGCCACTCCTGCCGGAGGATATCAGGCTTGGCACGCGGTTATTGCAGGGCAGTTTTGGCAGGCTTCCGATCTCGGTCTGTATCCCCAGAACGTCCGCTGCCCAATCGCAGTTCCGGAGAAGCATCGCTCGACTTCATGATTATTGGAACCCAATCAATTCTCGGGCGGCGCTTCATCCTCCCAGCCGGCCAGCTCCGGCAGGTCGTCAAGCCAGCTTTTCTCTGTGATCGAGGTTTCGCCGGCCTGCGGCACTTCCTCAGTCGCGTTTTGAATGAGCCAGTCCATCCACTTGCGATAGGCAGCCGGGGCCAATTCCGGCGGCAGCACCTTAGCCTTGGCCAGCATGCGTTTGCGGAAACTGAGTTGCCGGCGCAGTTTCGTCGTCGTGAATTTTATCGCCTTGCCCTGATATTCCACCGTCCAGCGCCCATCGCCGTGGCTGGTCAGCCTGTCGATGGCAAAACCGGCATCGACCGGCCTGTCGCGCCAGGGAAGCTCGATGGCATTCCGCCTGAGATCGAGTGCCCATCGCCGGTAATCGGCCCCGGCACGCTGCGGCGGCAGAACGCCAGCCTGTTCGAGGATTTTCCTGCGAAAGGTAGGCTGCTTCTTGATCTGGCCGGTTGTCAGCTCGATGCGATGCCCACGGAACTCGACATGCCAGCGGATTCTCCCGTTGCCGACATATTTTGCCAGCCTGTCGATGGCGAACTCGTCGTCGGACAACTCCACGCATCCCTGGCGGATGCGTTCGAGGATGTACTGGCTGTCAGTGGGCATGACGTGCCTTGGCTGGGGAACCTGGATTCGAACCAGGACTAACGGAGTCAGAGTCCGTGGGTCTACCGTTAACCTATTCCCCAGCAGGCGCTGTCGCGCTGGTGGGCCGCCGAAGCAGCCGCGCGTGCCTTGTAGCCGCCGCCGGAAAATAGTCAAGCCTGCGTTGCATTTCAATCTCGGTGTTTCATCAGCCAATTGCGCCAGGCGGGCGCTGTCGCCCGGCGCGACCTCAACTGTCCGTCCGGCTGTATTGCGAGTGCTCGAAGAACAGCACCACGCCGAGCGCGATCAGCAGCGGGATGATCAGGTAGAACAGCCGGAACACCAGAAGTGCCGCCAGCACGCCGACCGGGTCCATATCAGACAGTCCGGCGAGGAACACGACCTCGAACACGCCGAGCCCGCCCGGCGCGTGCGAGATCTGCGCAACCGAGAACGACACCAGGAACACGCCGAGGATGACGAAATAGCCGGGATTGCCGGCAACGGGCAGGGCAAAGAAGATGATCGCCGCCGCCGCCAGAAGCTCGATCGGGCCGATCAGCAATTGCCGCGCCACGATCGGCAGCGCCGGGTAGTGCAACTGGAAGCCGGCGATTTTCAGCGGCTTCAGATGCAGCCAGCTGCCGAAGATGTAGGCGCCGACCAGGATCAGCAAAGCGATGCCAGCGGCGATCGCCAGGCCGTGGTGCGGGGCGCCGGAAAAGCGGTCGATGATTGCAGGCTCGAACACCAGCACCAGCCCGCCGACCAGAATGCTGGAGAGCACGAAGGTGATCCAGCAGATCGCCACCAGAATGCCGACGTCCTGGCCGGTCAGCCCCCTGGTGCCGTAGGCGCGGTAGCGGATCACGGCGCCCGAAAACACCGAGCCGCCGATATTGTGCGACAGCGCGTAGGTGGTGAAGGAGCAGAAGGTGACGAACAGCCACGACACTCGTCTGCCGATATGCAAGAGCGCGATGTGGTCATAGCCGGCGAGCGAGGCATAGGCGACCACCGAGCTCAGTGCCGCAAGCATCCAGCCGCGCGTCGGGATGGCGGATATGCCGTCCCAGACATCGTCGATCGAGATGCCGCGCAGTTCATGCCACAGCAACAACAGCGACCCGATGACCGCCGCGACACCGATGACCGGCCACAGATAGCGCTTCCAATTCGTGGCCCCCCAATTCATGGAGTTGTCGTCATGTGTTGCTGCCCATCGCCCAGGCGGGCGTTAAAACGTCCGCGATTCACCAATTCCCCCTCATTTCAGAAATGCCTCATTGAAGCCGGCTATTCAACCGGCAAGGGTGAGCAGCCGGTTCGCCAACGGCGAATTCGCCGTGCCAGTGGCAAGATGAAAGGCTAGCGAACGCCGGGACGCTGCAAAGCAGCGGGGATCTGGCAGGACGCAGCCGGCAAAATTTGAGTCCTTGCTCTTGGTGATCCGGTCCGGCGCTGCTACTCTGGCGGCAACTTAAAAGATTGAAGCGCCTGCTGCGTCCGGTTTTCCGGTTCGCGCGGCGCCGGAAGGAACTGAAGTGGAAGACCACGACACCGGCGCTGGCGCGCCGGAAGTGGGCGTGTCCAGGGCTTCGCCGCCATCAGGCGGGCCAAGCCCATCCGCCGGGCGGCCCCGCCAGGCGGGGCCCCAGTCCGGCAACGGACAGGCCGGCGACGCCCAGCATCAGCGCGGCAAGGCGAGAAAGCGGCGCAAGCGCCGGCGTGGGCGCAAGGTTTTTGCGCGCGACGACAGCCCTCTCGCAACGGCCGCGGCGGTCGGTGCGCCGGCCTCCGTCGGCCCGGCCGCTCCAGCGCCCGTGCCTTTGCCCTCGGCCCCACAACCCCGACCGGAACAGCCCATGCATCGGCCGCCGATGCAGGAACTGCCGGTGTTTGCCGCGCTCGATCTCGGCACCAACAATTGCCGGCTGCTGGTCGCGGTGCCGCAACGCCATGGCCAGTTCCGCGTCATCGACGCCTTCTCGCGCATCGTCAGGCTGGGCGAGGGGCTGACCGCCAATGGGCACCTTAGCCAGGCGGCGATGGACCGCGCCGTCGAGGCGCTGAAAATCTGCGGCGACAAATTGCGCAACCGCAAGATCAGGAAAGCCCGGCTGATCGCCACCGAGGCTTGCCGCACCGCCGATAATGGCGTCGAATTCCTGCAGCGCGTCGAACGAGAGGCGGGGTTGAAGTTGGAAATCATCGACCGCCAGACCGAGGCGCGGCTTGCTGTATCCGGCTGCGGCTCGCTGGTCGAGCGCGACACGCAAGGCGTGGTCCTGTTCGACATCGGCGGCGGCTCGTCCGAAATCGCGCTGATCGACCTCACCGGCCAGCGCTCGCCGCGGCTTGCCAACCACATCGTGTCGTGGACGTCGCTTCCGGTCGGCGTTGTCTCGCTGGCCGAGCGTTTTGGCGGCCGCACGGTGACGCGCGAGATCTTTGCCGCCATGGTCGACGACGTCGCGGTGCGGCTAAAATCCTTTGATGGTCGCGACCGGTTGAGCCACGTGCTGACCAGCCCGAAATTTCATCTGCTGGGCACATCCGGCACGGTGACGACGCTGGCCGGCGTCTATCTCGACCTCGAACGCTACGACCGGCGCCGCGTCGACGGGCTGTGGATGGACCGCGACAGCGTCGACCGCATGGTCGAAAAACTGGTCGGCTGGGATTTCCAGCAGCGCTGCGCCAACCCGTGCATCGGTACGGACCGCGCCGACCTGGTGCTGGCCGGCTGTGCTATCCTGGAAGCCATCCGTGCGGTGTGGCCGTCGGAGCGGCTGCGCGTCGCCGACCGGGGCTTACGCGAAGGGATTTTGAGCGAGCTGATGGCCGATGACGGCGTCTGGCGCAACAGTGGGCGGGGCCGAGCATGATCCGCATTGCTTTGGTGAACGGTCGACCCCCACTCCGTCGAGCTTAGCTCGACACCTAAACCCCCCACGCCGGGGTTGAGGAAGGGGGCGAACTTTTTCAGACCCCCGCCTTTCCTCTCCCTCCGGAGGGGGGAGAGGTGGCGCGGCGAAGCGGCGACGGAGTGGGGGAAGCCCTCCGCGAAACGCGAAGC
>NZ_JAMYSB010000041.1:0-27727 GCF_040321695.1 Mesorhizobium sp. M0292 | reverse complement strand
GCTCGGGCACTGTCGACATCGTCTTTGCCAACAGCCACGAGATCAAGTCGCTCTACCAGACAAAATCCTTCGACGAGGCGCTGGCGGCTATCCGCAAAGACTGCAAGATTGCCGCCGTCACCCGCTCCGAAAAAGGCTCAGTGATCGTGCGCGGCGACGAGACCGTCACCATTCAGGCGACGACGATCCGCGAACTGGTCGACACCACCGGCGCCGGCGACCTCTATGCCGCCGGTTTCCTCTACGGCTACACCTCGGGGCGCAGCCTGAAGGATTGCGGCGATCTCGGCTCGCTGGCCGCCGGGCTGGTGATCCAGCAGCTCGGGCCACGGCCGCGGCAAAACCTGCGCAGCGCGGCCCAATTGGCGGGGTTGCTGTAGGGCCGTCTTTCGGCGCGCAGCGCCGAGCCAGATGAGGGGTGCCCGCCGGTTGAGGCTGTCCGGCGCTCCGCTCAGGCGGTGCGGCGAAGGTCGTCGGACGTAGGCCCGGGTTCCAAAGCCCCGGCGGTGACCAGCCGGTTGCGGCCGCTCTTTTTGCCGATGTACATCAGTCGGTCGGCGAGCGTTATCAGCGCCTCCGAATCGGACGCTTCCGCCGGGTAGATGGCGACGCCAACGGTGCAACCAACATGGATGGCACCATTCGGCGTCGGCACCTTGATCCGCAGCTTTTCCAGGATACGTTCGGCGACGCCCACGGCCTTCTGTCGGGCCCGGCTAGCCTCTCCTGAAAACAGGAATGCGAACTCGTCTCCACCGAGCCGCGCCACGAAATCAGCGCTGCGCAGGACGGTGCGAAGCTGACCCGCCACCTCATGCAGCAGCGCGTCGCCGGCCTCGTGGCCGAGCGTGTCGTTGACCTTCTTGAACCTATCGAGGTCGATGAACAGCAGGCCGGCCGCCTGGCCGGTGCTGTCGCAGCGGTCGATCACCGACCTCAGCTCGTTGTGAAAGGCGCGCCGGTTGGGCAGGCCGGTCAATGCATCGTGGTTGGCCGAGTGGTCGCTGTGCTGCTTGGCCAGCTCGATCTCGCGCTTTTGTACGGAGAGTTCCTCATTGGCGGCCTTGAGTTCGAGCAGCAGCTCGGCGTTGAGATCCTCGACGACCTTGCGGTCGCTGATGTCGACGACGAAACCTTCCAGGAATTCCAGTTCGCCTGCCTCGTCCCAGACGCCGCCGCCGATCTCGCGGACCCAGAGCGGCTCGCCGACCTGCGGCACGATGCGGTAGTCGACGTTCCAGTTGCAGCGCGCCTCGAGCGCGGTATCGACGGCGGCATAGACGGCAGCGAGATCATCCGGGTGGATGGCCGAGACATAGTCGCGCACGGCATTTTGAATGAAGTCGCTCGGCCGATAACCGCTGACGGTGAAAATGCCGTCGCTGATGTAGAGCATGGTGTAGGACGCATCGTTGCGGCAACGGTAGAGATAACCGTCCATGCGGCCGGTGATGCTCAGCAGCGCATCCAGGCGCTCGTCGTGATAGACCCCCTGGCCGACCACAGATGCCGTGTCATGCTTCATGGCCGCACCCCCGTTTTGGCGGTCTGAGCGCGCCGCCAATGCCATAAGGCCATAGGGGGCGAGAACGTTCCCTATAGCAGCCGAATATTATCAATCTCTTATGGGTTGGCGATTTTGCCGCCAATCAGGCTCCCGCGCTATAGGCCGCGATCGCAGCCATGTTGACGATGTCCGAATCCTTGGCGTTGAGCGAGACGATCTGGACCGGTTTGTTCAAGCCGACCAGCAGCGGGCCGATGACGGTGGAGCCGCCGAGTTCCTGCAGCATCTTGGTCGAGATAGAGGCCGAGTGGAACGCCGGCATGATCAGCACATTGGCAGGGCCGGTCAGCCGGATGAACGGATACTGCGCCATGGCACGGGCGTTCAACGCAACGTCGGCGGCCATCTCGCCGTCATATTCGAAATCGACGCGGCGCTTGTCGAGGATGCGCACCGCTTCCTGCACCCGCTCGGAGCGTTCGCCCTGCGGGTGGCCGAAGGTCGAATAGGCCAGCATGGCGAGCCGCGGCTCGTAGCCCATGCGGCGGGCGAAGCCCGCCGCCTCCTCGGCGATATCGGCGATCTGCTCGGCATTGGGCATATCGTGCACGGCGGTGTCGGCGACGAGGACTGTCTTACCCCGCGCGAGCACGATCGAGACACCGATGACGCGGTGGCCGGGCTTGGCGTCGATGACGCGGCGGATATCGTCAAGTGCCGTGGAATAGTTGCGAGTGACGCCGGTGACGATGCCGTCGGCATCGCCCAGCGCCACCATGCAGGCAGCGAAATGGTTGCGGTCGTTGTTGATCAGCCGCTGGCAGTCGCGGAACAGGAAGCCTTTGCGCTGCATGCGCTCGTAGAGATAATCGGTATAGATGCCGTTGCGGCGCGACAGCCTGGCATTGATGATCTCGATGCCTTGCTTGTTGAGGTCGATGCCGGCGTGCCTGGCGTTTTCCTTGATGACATCGTCGCGGCCGAGCAGGATCGCGGTGCCGAGCTTCTGGTTCACATAGGAGACGGCGGCGCGCATCACCTGTTCTTCCTCGCCCTCGGCAAAGACGATGCGCTTGGGCTGGCGGCGGACGCGATCGTAGATGCGCTGCAAGGTCGAGGCGATCGGGTCGCGGCGGGCCGACAGCTCCTGCGCGTAGCGGTCGAGGTCGAGGATAGGCTTGCGGGCGACGCCCGACTCCATCGCCGCCTTGGCCACCGCGAGCGGGATGGCCGAGATCAGGCGCGGATCGAACGGCACCGGGATGATGTAGTTGGGGCCGAATTTCGGCCGGTTGCCCTGATAGGCGGCGGCGACATCGTCGGGCACGTCCTTGCGCGCCAGGTCGGCCAGCGCTCTCGCTGCGGCGATCTTCATGTCGTCATTGATGGTGGTGGCCCTGACATCCAGCGCACCGCGGAAGATGTAGGGGAAGCCCAGCACATTGTTGACCTGGTTGGGGTAGTCGGAACGCCCGGTGGCCATGATGGCGTCGGTGCGGATTTCGGCCACTTCCTCCGGCGTGATCTCCGGGTCGGGATTGGCCATGGCGAAGATGATCGGGTTCTTGGCCATCGACTGCACCATCTCGGTGGTCAATGCGCCCTTGGCCGACAGGCCGAGGAAGACGTCGGCGCCATCCAGCGCCTCGGCCAGGCTGCGCGTGTCGGTCTTGACCGCATGCGCCGACTTCCACTGGTTCATGCCTTCGGTGCGACCCTGGTAGACGACGCCCTTGGTGTCGCACAGAATGATGTTGTCGGGGGCAAAGCCCATCGCCTTCATCAGTTCGATGCAGGCGATACCGGCCGCACCGGCGCCGTTGCAGACCATTTTCGTGGTCTTCATGTCGCGGCCGGTGATCTCCAGCGCGTTGATCAGCCCGGCGGCCGAGATGATGGCGGTGCCGTGCTGGTCGTCGTGGAAGACCGGGATGTCCATCAGTTCGCGCAGGCGCTGCTCGATGATGAAGCATTCCGGCGCCTTGATGTCTTCCAGGTTGATGCCGCCGAAAGACGGCCCAAGAAAGCGCACGCAATTGATGAACTCGTCGGCATCCTCGGTGTCGACTTCGAGGTCGATGGAGTCGACATCGGCGAAACGCTTGAACAGCACCGCCTTGCCTTCCATAACCGGCTTGGAGGCCAGCGCGCCGAGATTGCCGAGGCCGAGAATGGCGGTGCCGTTGGATATGACGGCGACCATGTTGCCGCGCGTCGTGTAGTCGAAAGCGCGGCTGGGGTCTTCGGCAATGGCCAGCACAGGAACCGCGACACCCGGCGAATAGGCGAGGCTCAGATCGCGCTGCGTCGCCATCGCCTTGGTGGCGACGATCTCCAGCTTGCCGGGGCGGCCCATGGCGTGGAATTCCAGCGCCTCCTCGGCGCTGACGGAGGGGCCGCTATTTTCGGTTTTCTTGGCCATGATGCTTTTGATTTCCTCGCCGGTGTCGCCCCCTTGAGACGGGTGCGTGTTTTTGAAACTTCTGGATCAAGGCTACACGCCACCGCTGTAAATCGCCAAGCGATCTTCACGCCCGCAGCGAATCTCCCGAAGTCGAACGGCGCCACGTCGGCTCTGGCTCGCTGACGAAGGCAGCGATTTCGCGCACCGTTCCCCGCCGCATCATGCCGTCTGTGCCGGGGAAAGGCCACGTCTCGATGGGTGGCGCACGGCTTCCCTTGCGCCGCAGCAATGCAGTCAGGAACGCCATGAGTTCGATGCGCTGGGCGTGAACCTTCTCCAGCGTGCGGCGGCGGATCTGCTGACGCGGTATGGCACGATCTCGCAGCGTCTCGACGGCGCGGCGAATGGCAGCCGGTTCCGGATCGGCGACGATGCAATAATCCGGATCGAAATAGACGTCGCGACCGCCAAGGCTCGGCGTACTGACGATCGGAAGGCCGGCCATCAGATATTCCATCGAGGAGTACATCGCTCCTTCCACGGCCGACAGGCACAGCCCGACGGCGGCCTGGTTGTAGACGTGGTTGACCTGTTGCGCCGTCAGCTTGCCCGGCCAGCCGTCGACGAGCGGATTGGCGATCTGGTGCAGCAGCGATTGCGCCTGCAGTCGCCGGACAAAGGCGCGGGCGGCAACCGGCGGCAATTCGCCGATCGAATAGGTGATGTGGGCCAGCCGCTCTATGTCGAAGGCCAGGTGATGGCGTTTGATCGGCGAGATGCGGCCATTGTAGACGGCGTCGAATTCGACCGGCACGTCCGGCAGCGGCCGGAAGATATCCTCCGATACCATCAGATTGTGGTTGGAGAAGATGGCATTGCCGCCCGCAGCCGCGACGAGACGGCGCTCTTCCTCGGTGTTGCACAGGAAGATGATCTCGTGCAGCGGAAAGCGGCCGGCGTACCAGGCGAGGTCGCGGCCCATCCGGGAGATGACCGCCGGCCGCTCCATGGTCCAGGTCTGCATCGTCAGGAAGGTGACGCGCCGTCCCGCCAGGCGCCGGCCAAGGGCCGCCAGCGGATAGAGCGGACGGGCTCCGCCAATCGGGACATAGAGCACCAGCGGGTCGCGGCTGAGCACATGCAGCGACATCTCGATGCCGCCATCGACATCGGACAGCGGTCCGTGTTTCGGCAGGAGGAAGGGGACGCGCTTGCGCACTGTCCCCCTAAGCTTGCTTTTGGTGCGGTGGACGCGCCGCGCCGCCAACAGCAGCAGGCGCTCAAGCGCCGATCCAGCCGGACCGACCAGCTCTTCGAACGCCTCCTGTTTGTCCTGATCCATGCCGCTTATCCCCGCCATGGCGATCATAGGGTCTGGTTGGCGCCCGAAGCAACCAACGGCTTCACCCGGCGTAGAGGGAGCACAAGCCGCCGTCGAGGCCGGTCGTCCCCTGCTTTTCGGGCCGCCGGCATTAAACCCCGCACCCACATCTGCTAGCGTGCGGGCATGAACATGCACACTTCAGCAGAAACCGACGCCCCCGAGGTGACACCGCCTGCGCCCGCCGCCGGCGTCACGCCGATGATGGAGCAGTTTATCGAGATCAAGGCGGCGAACCCGGATTCTCTGCTGTTCTACCGCATGGGCGATTTTTACGAGCTGTTCTTCGACGACGCCGAAAAGGCGAGCAAGGCGCTGGGCATCGTCCTGACCAAGCGCGGCAAGCACCAGGGTAACGACATTCCGATGTGCGGCGTGCCGGTGCATGCGGCCGACGACTATCTGCAAAAGCTGATCGGCCAAGGTTTTCGCGTTGCCGTCTGCGAGCAGATCGAGGACCCGGCGGAAGCCAGGAAGCGCGGCGGCAAATCGGTCGTACGCCGTGACGTGGTGCGCCTGGTGACGCCAGGCACCATCACCGAGGATAAATTGCTGGCGCCGTCGGAATCGAGCTTCCTGATGGCGCTAGGGCGGGTGAAGGGCGGCAACAGCGGTGACGCCTTCGCCCTGGCCTGGATCGAGATCTCGACCGGCGTCTTCCGCGTCGCCGAAACCACGACCGACCGCCTGCTGGCCGATGTCTTCCGCGTCGACCCGCGCGAGCTGATCGTCGCCGAGCCGGTGTTTTACGATCCCGAGTTGAAGCCGGTGTTCGACGTCATCGGCCGCGTCGCCAGCCCGCAGCCGCCGTCGCTTTTCGATTCGGCTTCGGCAGCGGGGCGGATCGCGCGCTTCTTCGAAGTGGCGACGCCTGACAGTTTCGGTGCCTTCTCGCGCGCCGAATTGTCGGCGATCTCGGGCGCCATCGCCTATGTCGAAAAGACGCAGAAGGCCGAGCGGCCGCCTTTGTCGCGTCCCGAACGCGAGGAGCAGGGCTCGACGCTGTTCATCGATCCTGCGACACGCGGCAATCTGGAACTGTTGCGCACGCTGTCGGGCAGCCGCGACGGCTCGCTGTTCAAGGCTATAGACCGCACGGTCACCGGCGGCGGCGCCAGGCTGCTCGCCGACCGGCTGATGGCGCCGCTAACTGACCCGGCGGCGATCGGCGCCAGGCTCGATTCTGTGTCGTTCTTCCGTGCGGAGACGCAGCTTTGCCAGGCGGTGCGGTCAGGCCTGAAGAGCGTCGCCGACATGCCGCGGGCACTGTCGCGGCTGGCACTCAACCGCGGCGGCCCGCGCGATCTCGGCGCGCTGCGTGCCGGCTTCGAAGCGGCGGCCACCATTGCCGAACTGTTCGGAACGGCCGTCCTGCCCGCGGAGCTGACAGCGGCACTTGCCGCGATAAAGGCGCTGCCGCGTGCGCTGGCCAAGCATCTGGCCCAGGCTCTTGGCGAGGAACTGCCGCTGCTCAGGCGCGACGGCGGCTTCGTGCGCGGCGGCTACCATGCCGAGCTCGACGAAATGCGGGCGCTGCGCGACGAATCGCGCAAGGTGATCGCCGGACTGGAGCGCTCGCTGATCGAGGAGACCGGCATCCGCTCGCTGAAAATCCGCCACAACAATGTGCTGGGCTATTACATCGAGGTGACGGCCAACCACCATTCGATCATGACCGGAAGCGACGGCGCCAAGGCGCGCTTCATCCACCGCCAGACCATGGCCAATGCCATGCGTTTCACCACGACCGAACTTGCCGAACTCGAGACCAAGATCGCCAATGCCGCCGACCGGGCGCTGAGCATCGAGCTTGCCGCTTTCGATACGCTGACGGCTGAGGCGGTCGGCGAGGCGCAGAAGATCCGCGCCGGCGCCGATGCGCTCGCCGTGCTCGACGTGTCGGCGGCGCTCGCGCTGTTGTCGGAGAGCGAAGCCTGGTGCCGGCCGCTGGTCGATTCCAGCCTTGCCTTCGACATTTCGGGCGGGCGCCATCCTGTGGTGGAACAGGCGCTGCGGCGCTCGGGCGAAGGGCCGTTCGTCGCCAATGATTGCGATCTGTCGCCGCAAGACGGCGCTAAGGCCGGCGCGATCTGGCTGCTGACCGGCCCGAATATGGGCGGTAAGTCGACCTTCCTGCGGCAAAACGCACTGATCGCCATCCTCGCCCAAACCGGTTCCTTCGTGCCGGCGACATCGGCCCATATCGGCGTCGTCGACCGGTTGTTCTCGCGCGTCGGCGCCTCGGACGATCTGGCGCGTGGCCGTTCGACCTTCATGGTCGAGATGGTCGAGACGGCGGCGATCCTCAACCAGGCCGGCGAACGGGCGCTGGTGATCCTGGACGAGATCGGTCGCGGCACCGCCACGTTCGATGGCCTGTCGATCGCCTGGGCGGCAGTCGAGTACCTGCACGAGAAGAACCGCTGCCGGGCGATCTTCGCCACTCATTTCCACGAAATGACGGCACTCTCCGGCAAGCTGCCGCGACTGCACAATGTCACGATGCGGGTCAAGGAGTGGGAAGGCGACGTGGTCTTCCTGCACGAGGTCGGCAAGGGTGCCGCCGATCGCTCCTATGGCGTTCAGGTCGCTCGCCTTGCCGGTCTGCCGGAAGCGGTGGTCGGCCGGGCCAAAGAGGTGCTGCATCAGCTCGAGGAAGGCGATGTCTCCGGCAAGGCCAACCGGCTGGTCGACGATCTGCCGCTGTTTTCGGTGGCAATGAAGCGGGAAGCGGCAAAGCCTGTGAAGAGCGACGCACTGGGCGCAGCGCTGGGCGAGATCAATCCAGACGAGATGACGCCGCGCGAGGCGCTGGAAGCACTCTACCGGCTGAAGGGGCTGGCGGGGAAAACCTAGTCCGATTTCAGCCTTGATCAATTGTACCGATTGGTACAATGCTCGCCATCGCCTTTCCCGATGGGAGAATGACATGAGCCGTCCGCCGCTGCCGCCCTTCACCGCCGAGACCGCCGCGCAGAAGGCTCGGCTTGCCGAAGACGCCTGGAACAGCCGCGATCCCGAACGGGTTTCGCTCGCCTATACGCAGGACAGCACCTGGCGCAACCGCGCCGAGTTCGTCTCGGGCAGAAATGAGATCGTCTCCTTCCTCACGCGCAAATGGGCTCGCGAGCTCGACTACCGCCTGATCAAGGAGGTCTGGACCTGGAACGACAACCGCATCGCGGTGCGCTTTGCCTATGAATGGCGCGACGACAGTGGCCACTGGTTCCGCTCCTACGGCAATGAGAATTGGGAATTCGACGCGGCCGGGCTGATGCGTAGGCGCGTCGCCAGCATCAACGACCTGCCGATCGCCGAGGGTGAGCGCAAATATCACTGGCCGCTCGGCCGCCGGCCGGACGACCATCCCGGCCTGTCCGAACTCGGACTTTAGAATATGATCCCTAAAGCTGTGTCGCGGTTTTCGGCAAAGATCATGCTCAAGCGGAAAAACTAGCGCATGCGCAGGATCGCGCCCGATCGCGCCGATTTGCTCTCCATCATCGGCGAGGTTTTCCGCGAACACGGCTATGAAGGGGCGAGCCTGGCACGGATCGGTGCGGCGACCGGCCTAGGCAAAGGCAGCCTTTACCACTTCTTCCCCGGCGGCAAGGAAGAGATGGCGGCGGCTGTCATTGCCCATATAGATGGCTGGTTCGAGGAGAATGTCTTCGTGCCGCTGCAGGACCATGCTGACCCACACGCCGGCATCGAGCGCATGCTGAAGGCGACCGACAGCTATTTCCGCTCAGGCCGTCGGGTCTGCCTGATCGGCGCCTTCGCGCTGGACGAATCCCGCGACCTCTTCGCCAAGGCCATCAAAAGCTATTTCGGCCGCTGGGTGGCGCATCTTGCCGAAGCGCTGACCCGAAGCGGGCACAGCGCTGCCAGGGCGGACGAACTCGCCGAAGAAACAGTCGGCGCCATCCAGGGCGCGCTCACGCTGGCGCGCGCCTTCGACCACACCGCAGTGTTTTCGCGCGCGTTGCGACGGGCGCGGGCGGCGCTCGGCTAGAGTGCTACAAGGGCTCGAAGCGGAAAGCCGTCTCGGTTCGAAAAACCCGGCCGACGCCGGGCGAATCAAGATGCGCGCCGGCGACGTAGCAGTCGTTGTTGGCCGCAAGCGCCAGCATTTGCAACCGGCTTGCCCTCGCCTGCTGCTGGTCTGCGTCGAATTCCCACGTGATCTCGGGTCGATCGAATTGAAGCGACGGCACATGTACGATGTCGCCCCAGATCAACAGTGTTTCGCCTGCGCTCACAACGCGTAAGCAAGTGTGGCCGGCTTCATGGCCAGCGGAGCCGATCGTATCGATGTCAGCGCTGACGCGCTGTCCAGCATCGAGAGGCTGGGCGCGATCGTGGAAGCGTTCCAGCCTCGCCACGTCGCGAAACATGCCGAGCTCAGCTCGCGGGACAAGCAGCCGAGAGAGCTGCGGGAAGCCGTCGCCACCATCGGCAAGGATGAGCCCGTGTATATGGTCGAGATGGGTGTGGGTGAAAGCAACAGTCCGAATCCGCTCGGTGGCGATCTTCGCCTCGCGCAGCGCCTCGGGCAGGTGCCCCATTGTCGGGTGCCAGGCGTTCGAAGCCCCTGTGTCGATCAGCGTGATGTCGTCGCCGTCATCGATGGCGAAGGCGTTGACCGACAGCCTGAGCGCACCGTCGACGAGCGGTACATGCGAGGGCAGGTTGTCACCGAATGTCAGGTCTCCGGGCTGGCGCAGCCGCCTGATTGGCATGTCGACGTAACCGTCGCGCAGCGACGTGACCGTCATGGCTCCGACTCTATACGCCGTATGATGATACCCGGTCGAAATCCGTTCCAAACTAGATCATCTCCAGGCCGCGCTTGCGCGTCGGCGGTGGAAAGGCGCGGTCGAGTTCGGCGAGGTCTTCGGCCGTCAGCCCGATATCGAGCGCGGCGACATTCTGGCGGACATGGTCGTGGCTGCTCGCCTTCGGAATGGCGATGACACCGGGCTGCGCCATCACCCAGGCAAGCGCGATCTGTGCTGCCGTGGCGTTGTGGCGGGCGGCGATGGTTTCCAGCCTGGAATTGCGCGCCAGCGCGCCCTGCTCGACCGGCGAATAGGCCATCAGCGGGATGCCGCGCTGCCGGCTCCACGGTACGAGATCGAATTCGGGGCCGCGCCGCGACAGATTGTAGAGCACCTGGTTGGTCTGGACATGATCGCCAGACGACAGGCCGGTCAACTCCTCCATCTCGTCGGTGTCGAAATTGCTGACACCCCAGTGGCGTATCTTGCCGGCCTCCTTCAGCGCCTCGAACGCCTCGACGGTTTCAGATAGAGGCACACTGCCCGGCCAGTGCAGGAGATAGAGATCGATGCGGTCGGTGCGCAGGCGCTTCAAGCTGTTTTCGCAGGCCCGCGCCACGCCGGCGCGCGAGGCATTGGACGGCAATACCTTGGAGACAAGAAAGAGCTCGTCGCGGCGCCCGGCAATGGCTTCCGCCACCACCTCCTCGGCGCCGCCGCTGGCATACATTTCAGCGGTGTCGATCAACGTCATGCCGAGGTCCAGCCCGAGCTTCAGGGCATTGACCTCCCCGGCGCGGCGGCGGGAATCCTCGCCCATCTTCCATGTGCCCTGTCCCAGCACCTGGACGGCCTCGCCCGAAGGCAGCGTGGTGGCTCTTATCGTCGATGGCATGGTGGGCTCCTGGCGCCGTGTAATCGATTTGAATGGCATCACAAGCCCGGATAGAAATCCAGAATGGATCTCTCCGGCATGGCCGTTGCTGCCTTACTTCGCCGGATGGGCGGCGAGCCAAGCGTGCATCTTGGTGATCTCGGCTTCCTGCGCGGCGATGACATCTTCGGCCAGCTTGCGGATTTCGGGATCCTTGCCATTGGCGAGTTCCACCTTGGCCATGTCGATCGCGCCCCGATGATGCGGGATCATGCCGCGCACGAAATCGACATCGGCGTCGCCGGAATATTCGATCATCATGTCGGTGTGCATCTTGTCCATCGCCGCCTTGTAGCCGTCGGTCGAAGGACCTTGCGCGCCCATCGCGCCCATGTCGTGTTTCATCTCTTCGGATTGCGCCGGGACGCTTTCGAGGAAAACGGCAAGCAGCATTCCCGCCGCCATCATCAAAAGCACGATCTTCTTAGCCAAGGTCATCCATGATCTCCTGTTGATTGAAATTCGTATCTGGGGGCTTTGCTCAGAGTTTCAACGTCCGCAGCCGCAATGCGTTGGCGATGACCGAAACCGAAGACAGGCTCATGGCCGCCGCCGCCAGCATCGGCGACAAAAGCGTGCCGGTGAGCGGATAGAGCACGCCGGCGGCAACCGGCACGCCAAGCACATTGTAGAGGAAGGCGAAAAACAGATTCTGGCGGATGTTGCGGATCGTCCCCTGGGCGAGCGTTCGCGCCCTGACGATGCCGTTGAGATCGCCCTTGACCAGCGTAATGCCGGCGCTCTCGACAGCGACATCGGCGCCGGTGCCCATGGCGATGCCGACATCGGCGCTGGCCAGGGCCGGCGCATCGTTGACGCCGTCGCCGGCCATGGCGACGCCGGCACCTTTCGCACGCAACTCCTCGACAAGGGCGGCCTTTTGTTCCGGCAGCAGGCCGGCGCGCACCTCGTCAATGCCAAGGCTTTTGGCGATGGCGCGCGCCGTGCGTTCATTGTCGCCGGTCGCCATTATAATCCGCAACCCTCTGTCGTGCAGCGCCCTGATCGCCTCGGCTGTCGTTGCCTTGACCGGATCGGCGACCGCGACAATGCCGGCCAGTCTTTTGTCCACCGCAACGAACATCGCCGTCTTGCCTTCTGCCTGCAGCGCCTCGGCCCTGGCCGACAGGGAAGCGGTGTCGATGCCGACATCGGCCATCATGGCGGCGTTGCCGAGCGAAACCTTCCTGCCAGACACCGTGCCGGATACGCCCTTGCCGGTGACGGCGTCGAAGCCGCTGGCCTCAACGAGCGTCAGGCCGCGTACGCCGGCGCCGCCGACAATGGCCTCGGCCAGCGGATGCTCCGAGCCTTTTTCCAGGCCGGCGGCGAGCGCCAGCAATTCATTCTCGGACAGGCCTTCGGCAGCGACGACATCGGTCAAGCGAGGCTTGCCTTCGGTCAAGGTGCCGGTCTTGTCGACGATCAACGTGTCGACCGAAGCGAAGCGCTCGAGCGCGGCCGCGTCCTTGATCAGCACGCCCGCGTGCGCCCCGCGCCCGGTGGCGGTCATGATCGACATCGGCGTCGCCAGGCCGAGCGCGCAGGGGCAGGCGATGATCAGCACCGAGACCGCCGAGACGATGGCAAAGATCAAGCTGGGTTCGGGACCGAAGATCGCCCAGGCGGCAAAGGCCGCGAGCGCCACCAGCACGACGGCCGGCACGAAGTAGAAGGAGACGCGATCGGCCAGACCTTGAATCGGCGCGCGCGAACGCTGCGCCTTTGCGACCAGCTCGACGATGCGCGAAAGCGTCGTTTCGGAGCCGACCTTTTCGGCGCGCATGATCAGCGAACCATTCTTGTTGAGCGTGCCGCCGGTCAAGGCATCGCCTTTCGTTTTTTCGACCGGCAGCGGCTCGCCCGAGATCATCGATTCGTCGATGGAGGAACGGCCTTCCGTTACAGTGCCGTCGACCGGCACGACGTCGCCCGGACGGATGCGCAGGTGGTCGCCGGTCTTGACCGCAACGAGCGGCACGTCGGTGTCGGAGCCGTCCTCCCCGATCAGCCGTGCCGTCTTCGGCGCCAGGTCGAGCAGCGCACGGATGGCCGAGCCGGTCTTTTCGCGCGCCCGCAATTCGAGCACCTGACCGAGAAATACCAGCGCGACGATGACGGAAGCTGCCTCGAAATAGACCGGGACGGTACCGCCATGGCCATGGAACTGATGCGGAAAGATGTCCGGAAACAGTGCGGCGACGACGCTGTAGAGGTAGGCCGCACCCGCACCCAGCGAAATCAGCGTCCACATGTTGGGGCTGCGGTTGACCAGCGACTCCCAGCCGCGGTGGAAGAAGGGGAAGGCCGCCCACAGCACCACCGGGCTGGCCAGCGCCAATTCCAGCCAGACCATCGTTCGCCCGTCGACAAACGCCTGGAACGTCAGGCCGAGCATCGGCGCCATGGCAACGATCAGCAGCGGCAGGGACAGCACCGCGCTGACCCAGAACCGTCTGGTGAAGTCTACCAGTTCGGGGTTCGGGCCCTCATCGCCAGTGGGAACGCCCATCGGCTCAAGCGCCATGCCGCAGATCGGGCAGGAGCCGGGCTTGTCTCTTATCACTTCGGGGTGCATCGGGCAGGTGTATTGAGTGCCTTTCGGCACTGGCGACGGCGTCGGCCTATCGCCGAGACAGTTTTGCGGCTCGGCCTCGAACTTCGCCCGGCAGCCGGCCGAGCAGAAATAGAAACCCTGGCCTTCGTGGCGGAAAAAATGCCTGGCGGTAGCGCGGTCGACACTCATGCCACAGACGGGGTCGGTGGCGGTCAGGTATTTTTCGGGCCCGGCGACGAATTTCGTACGGCAACCCTCGCTGCAGAAGTGAAAGAGACGGCCGCCATGCTCGGCCGTCGGCTTGCCCGCGGCCGGATCGACGCTCATGCCGCACACCGGATCGCGCACCACGGCTTCGGCGGCCGGCTCAGCAGCCTTTGCCGCACAACAGCTGCCATCGGCCGCGTGGTGGTGATGCTCGGAATGCGCCATCGAAAAATGCCTTATATCTGTCTGGGTGAGGAGGTAGTGCTTCCAGTAACTGGAAGGTCAAGGGGCGATTTCGACTTTTCGATCATGGCCGTCATCGCGCACATCAAAGGGAAAATCGCTTACGCGACTTTGTTCCCATGCTATGGACGCGCGTCCCACTGCATCGATCCCACCCAAATGAAATGCCTGATTATCAATCTCGATCGGTCCCGCGATCGCCTCGCCCATGTAACGGCGGAGTTCGCGCGCATCGGCACCGCCTTCGAGCGGGTCGCCGCCATCGATGCGCGAGATCGGCCGGATCTGGCCGAAATGCCGCAGGGCAAGAAGCATTTGCGTCTGGCCGACGCCGAGATTGCATGCCTGCTCAGCCACCAACAGTGTTGGTCGATGATCGCGACAGGTGAGGATGCTTACGCGGCGATTTTCGAGGACGATGTCGTTTTCCCGGACAAAGCCGGTGCTTTGCTTGCCGATGCGGGCTGGATTCCCGCCGATGCGGACATCGTCAAGCTTGAAACGTTCTTCAACCGGACCGTCATTTCACGCAGGCAAGTCGCCTGCGGCCACGGTTTTTCTGCGAGCAGACTGCACGGGCTCCATATCGGTACGGCGGGATACATCCTGTCCAGACAGGCCGCGCGGGACCTTCTTGCGGCAACGAATGAGATCAGCATTCCCGTCGATCACCTCATCTTCAATCCGCGTTTTGCGACCTCGTCCGACAAGGTCATTTACCAACTCGTCCCAGCATTGTGCCTGCAGGCACAATTCCTCGGCGACAGTCCGGTGAGATTGCCAAGCCTGCTCAAGCAGGAGCGAACAGAGGAATGGGTGGCAAGCGGGATAGGTAAACGGCGCCCCAGGCCAATCACCGCCAAGGTAAGGATCGAGACCAGGCGGTTGACGCGGCAGATCGCCGATCTCTTCCGGCTCCGGCGCGAGATGATCATCCCTTTCTGGTATCGCGGCCGACGCGTCCGTCCGCCCCATACACAGCGCCGTGAAAACGCGCTATAGACGCCGCGCAAAGGCGAGGCCCACCGGCAATCCATGGCAAAAATCTCCCTCAAGCTCGACGCGCTGATCGACAGCGAGGCTTTGCGCCGCGACATGACGGCGCTGATCTCGGCGGCCAGCGGCGCCGAGCCCGGCGCGCGCGTCGGTGCGCTCCGGCTGCTGAAGGATCGGCTGACCGAGGGCCGCAAGGTTGCCGAGCGCATGCTGATGGACGATGGCAGCGGCTCGGCATGCGCCGCCCGGCTGTCGCATCTGATGGACGAGATCATCCGCGCCCTCTACGAGTTCGCCGCGACCCACGTCTACCGGGTGAAAAGCCCCTCGACCGCAGAGCGCATGGCGGTCGTTGCCGTCGGCGGCTATGGCCGCGGCACGCTGGCGCCGGGCTCCGACATCGACCTGTTGTTCCTGCTGCCCTACAAGCAGACGCCGTGGGGCGAACAGATCGTCGAATATATGCTCTATATGCTGTGGGACCTCGGGTTGAAGGTTGGCCACGCCACCCGCAACATCGACGAGTGTCTCAGGCTATCGCGCAGCGATATCACCATCCGCACCACGATCCTGGAAGCGCGGTTCCTGTGGGGCGAACAGAAGCTCTTCGACGAATTGCTCACCCGCTTCGACCATGAAGTGGTGCGCACCACCGGACCGGAATATGTGCAGGCCAAGCTCGCCGAACGCGACGATCGCCATGCCAAGGCCGGCGAAAGCCGCTATCTGGTCGAGCCCAACGTCAAGGACGGCAAGGGCGGCCTGCGCGATTTGCAGACGCTGTTCTGGATCGCCAAGTATTTTTATCGCGTGCGCACCGGCGAGGAATTGGTCGAGAAAGGTGTCTTCACCGAGGCCGAGTACCGCGAATTCCAGAAGGCCGAAGACTTCCTGTGGGCGGTGCGCTGCCACATGCATTTCCTCACCGGCAAGCCAGAGGAACGGCTGCATTTCGATATCCAGCGCGAGATTGCCGAACGTCTCGGCTACACCACGCATCCCGGTCTGTCGGCGGTCGAGCGCTTCATGAAGCACTACTTCCTCGTCGCCAAGGATGTCGGCGACCTCACCCGCATCTTCTGCGCCGCGCTCGAGGAAGAGCAGGCCAAGCATGTGCCCGGCTTCAACCGCATCTTCCTCACGTTCCAGCGCCGCAAGCGCAAGCTGGCCGGCACGTCGGATTTCATTGTCGACAATCACCGCATCAACGTCGCCGACGACAGCGTGTTCGAGCGCGACCCGGTCAATCTGCTCAGGCTGTTCTGGTTCGCCGACAAGCACGGGCTGGAGTTCCACCCCGATGCGCTGAAGCTGCTCACCCGCTCGCTCGGTCTGGTCAACAAGTCGCTGCGGCGCGACGAGGAGGCCAACCGGCTGTTCCTCGACATCCTGACCTCGGACCGCAATGCCGAGCTTAATTTGCGGCGCATGAACGAGGCCGGCCTGCTCGGCAGGCTGATCCCCGATTTCGGCAGAATAGTCGCCATGATGCAGTTCTCGATGTACCACCACTATACGGTGGACGAGCACCTGATCCGCTGTATCGGCGTCTTGGCCGAGATCGAGCGCGGCGACGGCGAAAAGGTGCATCCGCTCTCGCACACGCTGATGCCGGGGCTAGAGAAGAGCCGCGAGGCACTCTATGTCGCGGTGCTGCTGCACGACATCGCCAAGGGCCGGCCGGAGGATCACTCAGAGGCCGGCGCCCGGATCGCACGCCGCATCTGCCCGCATATGGGGCTGTCGGCCGCCGACACCGAGACCGTCGCCTGGCTGGTCGAGAACCATCTGGTGATGTCGATGACGGCGCAGACGCGCGACCTCAACGACCGCAAGACGATCGAGGATTTCGCCTCGATCGTGCAATCGGTCGAGCGGCTGAAAATGCTGTTGATCCTGACCGTCTGCGACATCAGGGGTGTCGGGCCGGGCGTGTGGAACGGCTGGAAGGGCCAGCTCCTGCGCACGCTCTACTACGAGACCGAACTGCTTTTGACCGGCGGCTTCTCGGAAGTGTCTCGCGCCAAGCGGACGGCGGCGGCGCGCGAGCGGCTGGCCGAGGCGCTGGCCGATTGGCCGGACAAGGCCCGCAAGCGCTATGTCGGCCTGCATTACGAGAACTATCTGCTGACGGTCGACCTCCCCGATCAGCTGCGCCATGCCGAATTCATCCGCGAAGCCGACGCGGCAGGCAAGAAGCTCGCCACCGTGGTCAGGACGCACCAATTCGAGGCGGTGACCGAGATCACCGTGCTGGCGCAGGATCATCCGCGCCTGCTTTCGGTCATTGCCGGCGCCTGTGCGGGAGCGGGCGGCAACATCGTCGACGCGCAGATCTTCACCACGTCCGACGGCCGCGCGCTGGACATCATCCTGATCTCACGGGAATTCGATCGCGACGAGGACGAGCGCCGCCGCGCCGAGCGCGTCGGGCGGCTGATCGAGGACGTGCTGTCGGGCAAGAGCTGGTTGCCGGAGATGATCGAGAAGCGCACCCGACCGCGGCGCGGCGCCAAGGTGTTCAAGATTCCGCCGCGCGCCGAAATCCGCAACACGCTGTCGAACCGGTTTTCGGTGATCGAGGTCGAGGGACTGGACCGGCCTGGGCTGTTGTCGGAAATCACCAGTGCGTTGTCCGACCTCTCGCTCGACATCGCCTCGGCTCACATCACCACCTTCGGCGAGAAGGTGATCGACACTTTCTATGTCACCGACCTTACGGGGCAGAAGATCGACAACCCGGCACGCACCGCCACCATCCACGCCAGGCTGATCGCGGCGCTTGAAGGCGTTGTCCCAGAGCGCGGCGGCAAGGCCAAGGCGGCGGCCGAGTGACCATCACTTTGTCCCAATCACCCCCTTTGTCCCAATCATCCAGGCAATCTCCCCGCGCATGAGCCTCGTCAAGAAATTCGCCACGGTTGCGTCCGGCACGCTGATGAGCCGCGCCCTTGGCTTTGGCCGCGAGATGCTGATGGCTGCCGCACTCGGCACCGGGCCGGTGGCGGACGCCTTCAACGCCGCCTTCCAGTTTCCAAACACGTTTCGCCGGCTGTTTGCCGAAGGCGCTTTCAACGCCGCCTTCGTGCCGCTGTTTGCCAAGGAGATCGAGACCCACGGCACCGACGGCGCCAAGCGCTTTTCGGAGGAAGTGTTCGGCGTCCTGTTCACCGCACTTCTGGCGCTGACCATCGTCATGGAATTGGCGATGCCGCTGATCGTGCGCTATCTCGTGGCGCCGGGCTTTGCCGACACGCCGGGCAAATTCGAGACGACCGTCCTGCTGGCGACGATCATGTTCCCGTATCTCATCTGCATGTCGCTCGCAGCGATGATGGCCGGCATGCTGAATTCGCTGCGCCGCTATTTCGCGGCTGCCGTGGCGCCGGCTTTCCTCAACATCATCCTGATCAGCGTGCTCGGCTACGCCTGGTACCACGGCATGGATGCCCGTGAGGTCGGTTTCAGCCTGTCCTGGGGCGTGCTGGCGGCGGGGCTGGTGCAGCTTGCCATCGTCTGGGTGGCGGTGCGCAATGCCGGCATCGCCATCGGCTTTCGCCGGCCGAAGATGACGCCCAACGTCAAGCGCCTGCTGATCCTGGCGCTGCCGGCGGCGATCACCGGCGGCATCACCCAGATCAACCAGCTGATCGGCACGGCGATCGCGTCGGCGCAGGACAGCGCCGTGTCCTCGCTTGCTTACGCCGACCGCATCTACCAGCTGCCGCTCGGCGTCGTCGGCGTCGCGGTGGCCATCGTGCTGTTGCCGGAGCTGTCGCGGGCGCTGAAATCGGGCAATCTGGTCGAGGCGGCCAATCTGCAGAACCGCTCGGTCGAGTTCACGCTGTTCATGACCTTGCCGGCGGCGGCGGCCCTTTGGGTAATGGCGGAGCCGATCGTGCGGCTGGTTTATGAGCGCGGCGCCTTCGCCGCCACCGGCTCGACGCCGACGGTGGCGGCGATCCTGGCGATCTTTGGCCTCGGCCTGCCGGCCTTCGTGCTGATCAAGGCCTTCACCCCCGGCTATTTCGCCCGCGAGGACACGCGCACGCCGATGATGTTCGCCGCCATCTCGGTCGGCGTGAACGTGATCACCGCGCTGACGCTGTTCCCGAAAATGGGCGCGCCCGGCATTGCGGTGGCCTCGGCCGTCGCCGGCTGGGTCAACGCGGTGATGCTGCTTGCGGTGCTGATCCGACGTGGCCATTGGGGCCGCGACGTGCCGCTGTTGAAGCGCATTCCGCGTCTTGTGCTGTCGGCGGCGGTGATGGCGGTGGCGCTCTATTTCGCCGAGCACTGGCTGGCCGTCAGGCTCGGCCCCGGCTCGCCACTGGTGATCAAGGCAACGACGCTGCTGGCTCTCGTGGCCGGCGGCGCTCTGCTCTACTTCATCACGGCCTTTGCCACCGGCGGCGCCGATTTCGGCATGATCCGGCGCAATATTGGACGGAAGGGCACACCGCCGGTCACGGAACAGTCTCCAGATCCGTAAGCCTAACCGTAGAACCTGGTTAAACTTCGGCAGACAATTTGTCGTAAACCGAGCGTGGCAGCGGTTCGGGTGCCTGTTTGCTAAGCTCGACCCCGAATTCGGCCCGAAGCCGCGCCGCTGTTTCAAGCGGCGTCTCGTGGTCCTGTCGGGGCTTTGGGGCTTCCTCGTTGTTGACAGCGGGCATCGATTTCTCATCCGATGATATGCAATGCAGGTTCAAATATATCATAAATGTCGATGTCAGCGCGGCCCCTCATTCCCCTGCCGGGCATTTCTCCCCGTGAACGAACGGGGAGAAAGAGGCTGAACATGGCGCCAGCGCTTTCTCTGGCGATTGGCGAAAGCGGGCGATGACGGCGTTTTTCTCCCCCTCTCTATACGGGAAGAAATGTCCGCAGGACAATGAGGGGCGGCGCCAGCCTGTCAGGTCAATATACAGGGGCATCAGACGCGACCGCGCCATCCCCGCCTCTTGATCCTCTCCGCCCCTTCGTCCATAAGCGCGCCGTCGCAAGACTTTTGCCGCGCGTGGTTTCCAGCCGCGTGATTGGCTCCGAAAAGTCTGCAACTTTTCGGAATCACGCTTATACGGCCCTCCACAAGCCATGAGGACATCATGACCGCCTTCAAACAGCTCGTCTTTTCCGGGGTACAGCCGACCGGCAATCTGCATCTCGGCAACTATCTCGGCGCCATCAAGAAATTCGTTGCGCTTCAGGACACGTCAGACTGCATCTATTGCGTCGTCGACCTGCATTCGCTGACGGCACAGCTCGTCCATGACGACCTCGCCGACCAGACCCGCTCGATTACCGCGGCCTTCCTTGCCTCCGGCATCGACCCGAAGAAGCACATCGTCTTCAACCAGTCGCGAGTGATGCAGCATGCCGAGCTTGCCTGGATCTTCAACTGCGTGGCGCGCATCGGCTGGATGAACAAGATGACGCAGTTCAAGGACAAGGCCGGCAAGGACCGCGAGAACGCCTCGCTGGGCCTGCTTGCCTATCCCTCGCTGATGGCGGCCGACATCCTGCTCTACCGCGCCACCCATGTGCCGGTGGGCGAGGACCAAAAGCAGCATCTGGAGCTGACCCGCGACATCGCGCAAAAGTTCAATAATGATTTTTCGAGCCGCATCGCCAGTCTTGGCGTCGGCGTCGAGATGCAGGTTGGCGAAGAGACGGTAAACGGGTTCTTCCCGATAACCGAACCGGTGATCGGCGGGCCGGCGGCGCGCATCATGAGCCTGCGCGACGGCTCCAAGAAGATGTCGAAGTCGGACCCGTCGGATCTGTCCCGCATCAATTTGACCGACGATGCCGACACCATCTCGAAGAAGATCCGCAAGGCCAAGACCGACCCGGAAGCATTGCCAAGCGAAGTCGACGGCCTGGAAAGCCGCCCGGAAGCGGAAAACCTGGTCGGCATCTATGCAGGGCTGGCCGAGATGTCGAAGGCGGACGTGCTGAAGGAATTCGGCGGCCAGCAGTTTTCCGTGTTCAAGCCGGCGCTCGCCGACCTTGCCGTGGAAAAACTGGCGCCGATCGCCGGCGAGATGCGCCGTATCGAGGGCGACCGCGCCTATGTCGACGCGGTGCTGAGAGACGGCGGCGAACGCGCCGGCGCGCTGGCTGAGACCACCATGAAGACGGTACGCGACATTATCGGCCTGTTGCAGGGCTGATCCTACCGTCAGTGCACCGCACCATTCTGGCCCAAGGCCGGCGGCTTGCCGCCGGTCTGTCGCGGTGGCAGATTGCGGTCGAAACATCGAGTAGATAGACATGGTCTCCAAACGCCTCAGTCGCGAAGCCGGCCATCGCAGGAAATTCCTGACGATCATCGACGACACGCCGGAGTGCGAGCGCGCCGTCGCCTACGCCTCCAAGCGGGCGCAGAGCACCAGCGGCACGCTGGTGCTGCTCTACATCATCACACCGGACGACTTTCAGCACTGGCTGGGCGTCGAGAAGATCATGCGCGAGGAAGCCAATGCCACGGCGCGCGCGGCACTCGACGGCTACGCCAACAAGGTGCGCCAGAAGCTCGGCATCGAGCCCGAGATGGTGGTGCGCGAAGGCAAGCCGACCGAGGAGATCCACAAGCTGATCGAGGAAGACCAGGACATCGCCATCCTGGTGCTGGCGGCAGGTGCCGGCAAGGAAGGACCCGGGCCGCTGGTCGGGGCTGTTGCCGGCAAGGGCGCCGCCTTCCCTATTCCGGTCACAGTGGTGCCGCAGAACCTGTCTGACGAGGAGATCGACAGCCTCGCATAGAGAGTTGATGCCGGAAGTGTGAAGCGGTTCGGATAACATCACGATCCTGGATTTATAGCCCGCGCGGGATTAATTCCCAGCCAGCAAAAACATTCCGCCAGCCAGCCGTTTTGAGCGACGCGTTTCGCTTGAATGTCCAGCCGATTGAGCCTATTTAGAACTATTCCAAACTAGCTGCCCGACTGGGGCACGGAGACGGCCATGTTCATCCAGACCGAATCGACGCCGAACCCGGCAACGCTGAAGTTCCTGCCCGGCAAGGAAGTCCTTGTTGAAGGCACCGCCGATTTCCGCGACGCCGACAGTGCAGCCAGCGCCTCGCCGCTGGCCGGCCGGCTGTTCGAGATCCCCGGCGTGACCGGCGTCTTCTTCGGCTATGACTTCATCACCGTGACCAAGGACGGCCCGGACTGGCAGCACCTGAAGCCGGCGATCCTGGGCGCCATCATGGAGCATTTTATGTCGGGCGCGCCCGTGATGGTCAACGCCGGCCCCGCCGCCGAGACCAGCCAGACCGGCGAATTCTACGACAAGGCCGATGAGCAACTGGTCATCACCATCAAGGAACTGCTCGACACCAGGGTGCGCCCGGCGGTTGCCCAGGATGGCGGCGACATCACCTTCCGCGGCTTCGAGAACGGCACCGTGTTCCTGCACATGAAGGGCGCCTGCGCCGGCTGCCCGTCCTCGACGGCGACGCTGAAGCACGGCATCCAGAACCTGCTCCGCCATTTCGTGCCGGAAGTACAGCAGGTCGAGCAGGTCTCCTAAGACCCCTTCACGCATTCGAGCGAGCAACAAAAAACCGGGCCAGATTGCCCGGTTTTCTGTTTTGGACGTCCGTTGTTGCCTAGACGGTCCGCGTACGAAGGGTAACGCCTATTTTGACCATGATATTCCCGAAAACCGGTTCCACTTTTCGCTTTCGTGGACCTCGGTTCCGGATCATGGTCCTACATCACGATGACCTTGGCGCCGACCGACGTGCGGTCGTAGAGGTCGATGATGTCCTGGTTCATCAGCCGGATGCAGCCTGACGACATCGCCTTGCCGATCGAATTCCATTCCGGACTGCCGTGCAGGCGGTAGCCCATGTCGCCGCCCTTGTTGAACAGATACATGGCGCGCGCGCCGAGCGGGTTCTTCAAGCCCGGCTCCATGCCGCTCGCGAACTTCGCTAGCTCCGGCTGGCGCTGGATCATCTGCCGCGGCGGCGTCCAGGTCGGCCATTCGCGCTTCAGCGCGATATGGGCGGTGCCGTGCCATTCAAAGCCTTCGCGGCCGACGCCGATGCCGTAGCGGATCGCCCGGCCGTCGCCTTCGACGAAGTAGAGAAACTTGTTCTGGGTATCGACGACAATGGTGCCCGGCTTTTCCGAGGTGTCGTAGTTTACCTCTTGCCGGTGGTACTTCAGCGGCACCCTCTCGATCGGGATGCGCGGCAGTTGGTAGCCTGCATCGTTCACCGAACCGTAGTTGTTGGTGAACAGCTGCGAGCCGATCGTGCTGCAACCCGAGATCGCGGCCGACAACGCAAGTGCGGCGACGATTGCAAATGACTTCATGCGCATGAAATGGTCCGATGCCCCACCAAGATGTCGCGACACGTTACGGCCGCTTTTCCTGAAATCATTCATGCTGGCATTTGCTTTGCTTGCCAAGCGCGCGATGCCTATATGCAGGAGCTTACGTGCCGGTAAGCCGGCAACTATGGCATTTCGGCAACAGGACTCACGGGATTGTGAAGGAAAAACAATGGTCGGTCCTGTCGGATAGCCTAGAATCAGGGAACCACATCGAGGAATCACAATGAATGTAGGCGATGCCGCGGCGCGGTCCGGCCTGCCGGCCAAGACCATCCGCTACTATGAAGAGATCGGCCTGATCGCCCCGGCGCGCGCCGGCAATGGCTATCGCGATTATTCCAGCGACGACATCCATCGGCTAGCCTTCCTGCGCCGCGCTCGCAACCTCGGCTTTTCAATCGACGATTGCCGGCAGCTGATGGCGCTCTACCGGGACCGCAGCCGCGCCAGCCACGATGTGCGCGAGATTGCCGCCGCCCATGTGAGCGCCATCGAGGAAAAGGTGCGCGAGCTGCAGTCGATGCGCACGACCTTGCAGACGCTGATCCAGGCCTGCCATGGTGACGACCGGCCGGACTGCCCGATTTTGGATGACATTGCGGGGGCTGCGCAGGCCGCAGACAGGCGGGCCACGGTTTGAAGCACGGGCGCCGGGATAGACTGGGCGCCGGACGCGCAAGAAAAACCTCCAAAGGTCTATATCTCATTTGGCTAAAATTACGGAACGTCCAATGGACAAGAACGGAACCAAAGCGGTTACATCAGACCTTTGCGCTCACGACGTAAGACTTTAGTCCGGCCGATTTATAGCTAAGAACGGAAGTCGATCGGCACGACATAGGGCCGCTGCGGATCAATACCAGACTGCACCCAGACTAGTATGGTGCGATCGCGGAAGACGCTCGGACCAAGCCGTCACCCAGGTTTGTCAACCGAATAATCGTCTGATGAGGCGCGCGGATGCTGGGGTCAAAATCCGAAAGCGACCGCCACCTTCAGACCGAACGAGTAAGAAGCAGACCTAGCTTGAGGTAGGTTCAAACTCTTCTCTGACTTCCTTCCAGAGCAAAAACTTGAATGGCCACGCTCTGAGATAGGGGATCAGCTTCTCTCGCGGCAGAGCCGCAAAAAGAAGGGTGGTCAGAACTGAAAACATACAGGACAGAAACGCCACAAAAGCTATCGGCATCATCAATACCGCAGTGAAGCCACCGACAATATGCGGCCAAGTACCCTTCTCAGCTACGATTCCCGCGCTAGCAAGAAGGCCAATCCCCAGCAAGATTAGGCCTATCGTGCCCAACGATACGAGCAGCGCGGTGAGTGCGGTTCTACGCTTCATATGCTTTGCCTCCCGGTAGCTTATCTCAAGCATAGCGGGGATCAATCCGCAGGGCGCGTTGTAAAGTATATAGTCGCCCTGCGAAAGGCGATTGTATGGTTGACAAACCCATTTGCTCACGACCTTGGCCCTGCTAGTCTCGCGCTTGGGTTTGGGGGTCAAGACATGAATGCCGTTGAGTTTATCGACAAGGTTCTAACGCCGCTCGGTGGCGGGCTTGGGGTCCTGCTGGCATGCCGGTTTTCACCGCAACTTCGTGCGCAGGTCAGGCCTGGTCTGGAATTAGTGATGGCAGTTATTGTCGTGCTGATCCTGGGAGCCATCAAATGGCTCTAGGAGCTACCCAGCCGTAGGGAAGTTACCAATTTCGGAACCAAATTCCGCCTAACGCTTACGAGTCGTCGTTTCGTATACGGCTTGGTCATTTACAAGGTTTCGTATGCATCCGCCCTGATAGCCGCCAGTCGGAACGCGCTATGCTGGTGCGGCGTGGCGTGCAACGGCTGTTGCGGGACATGGGCCCTCTGCATAACTGGCCCACGCTTGCCGCGGCGATAACAGGCCCTGACTGCCTCGATTTTTGATGATATGGCGGCCTTAGGCCGGGCGAAGACAAGGCCGCTTCGGGCAGTGACATAAGCGGCCGGACCTCGCTCATCCAAGACTTCAGGACCTTTTCGGCCATCCCGCTTCTCACAAACGCGGAGATGACACCGATCAGAGATTCGATCCAACGCAGTATTGTCCGCAGTACTTCCCGTAGCGCCTGGCCCATGACGTGACATGCCTCTCGGATCATCAACCGTAGCAGGATTATATTCCTATCTGGCCGAATTTGTCAATCGGATTTTGCCCAACATGGGTTCAAACCGTGAACAAAATCTGGCATGGTGGGTGCCATGCCGATCATTTCGCCGATTCCCCTCAATCCCCTCATCGACGGCCGCCAGTCCGAACGCGCCATGCTGGTGCGGCGCGGCGTGCAGAGGCTGTTGATGCAAATGGGCATGCATGTGCTGCCCGAACTGTCGCTGGCCACCGGGCGGCGCGCCGACCTTGTGGCGCTGACCCGGCAGGGCGATATCTGGATCATCGAGGTCAAATCCTCGATCGAGGATTTCCGCGTCGACCGCAAATGGCCTGACTACCGGCTGCACTCCGACCGCTTCTTCTTCGCCACCCATCCGGGCGTGCCATCGGAGATCTTCCCCGAGGAATGCGGCTTCATCCTCTCCGACGGCTACGGCGCCGAGATTCTGCGCGATGCGCCCGAGCACCGGATGGCGGCGGCAACGCGCAAGGCGCTGATGCTGCGCATCGCACGGGCGGGTGCGGCGCGGCTGCTGGCGGCGGAACTGGCGGGTGTGGCGGTGCCGGCGCTGGCGGGAGAGAGCGAGTAGACGAAGCTCAAGTTCCTCGCCCCGCTTTGCGGGGGCGAGGAACCCAAGAACACCTACTCCACCACCTCCTCCACCCCTGCCGCCGGCGCCATCAGCAGCACGGCGGCACCCAGCAGCGCTGCAACGAAGGACCCCGCCAGGATGCCGACCTTGACGGCGTCCTGCAGCGCCATGTCGTTGGCGAAGGCGAGCAGGCCGATGAACAGGCTCATGGTGAAGCCGATGCCGCAGAGCAGCGAAATGCCGATCATGTGCAGCCAGCCGGCGTTGACCGGAAGGTCGGCGAAGCCGAGACGGATGGCAAGCGCCGACGAGCCGAAGACGCCGACCAGTTTGCCCAGCACCAGGCCTGCGGCGACTCCGAGCGTCAGCGGTTCGACCAAAGCGGCGGCGCTCAGGCCAGCCAGCGACACGCCGGCATTGGCAAAGCCGAAGATCGGGATGACGAAGAACGGCACGATCTTGTGCAGGCCGTGCTCCAACCGGTGCAGCGGCGAATGGTCGAGATCGTGCCCGCTGCCGGGAGAAGTTTTCAGCGGAATGGTGAGCGCCAGCGCCACGCCGGCCAGCGTCGCATGCACACCCGATTTCAGCACGAGCACCCACAGCACGGCGCCGAGCACGAGGTAAGGCGTCAGCGCCGTCACCCGCATACGGTTGAGCATGACGAGCATCGCGATGACGGCGAAGGCAGCAGTGAGATAGGCCAGCGACAGGCCGCTGGTGTAGAAGATGGCGATGATGATGACGGCGCCGAGATCGTCCATGATGGCGAGCGCGGTGAGGAAGATTTTCAGCGAGGCCGGCACGCGGTTGCCGAGCAAGGACAGCACACCGAGCGCAAAGGCGATGTCGGTGGCGGTCGGGATCGCCCAGCCGGAGAGCGCGGCGGCGTTGTTGCGGTTGACGGCGACATAGACGAGTGCGGGAACCAGCATGCCGCCGGCGGCGGCGACGCCCGGCAGCACGCGGCGCGGCCAGGTCGAGAGCTGACCGTCGAGCATCTCGCGCTTGATCTCGAGGCCGACCAGCAGGAAGAACACCGCCATCAGCCCATCATTGATCCAGTGCGACACGCTGAGCGGGCCGAGATAGGCGTGGAGAGCGGCGAAATAGGTTTCGGCCAATGGTGAATTGGCGACGATCAGCGCAAGGGCTGCCGCAACCATCAGGATGATGCCGCCCGCCGCCTCGCCGTCGAGGAATTCGCGAAGGATGGATTTCGGCTGCTTGTCGCGCATCTGTGCTCCGTTGCCGGGTTTTCCGGCGGCGTTATTGCCGATGATGGGCAAAGGTCGATGGCACGGCAAGCGCAACTGTTTCCAGCGTTGGCGCCGCCCCTCATTGTCCTGCCGGACGTTCGTCATTCGAAAAGCCAAGCAGTTGGCTTTTCGTCCGCTTCGCGGACCATTCCTCAACTCCCCACATAGCGACGGGGAGAAAGAGGCAGTGTCCGAACCGGATAGATAGGTAACAGAATGGACCGATAGCATGGGTGACAGTTTTCTCCTTCGCCGGGAGGACCGGCGATGGTTTGGCGAGAGACTGGCATCATGGACGAGCGGCTACGGTTTGTTGTGGAGTGTCTTGCTGGGGATGAGACGATGGTTGCGCTTTGTGC
>NZ_JAMYSB010000040.1:0-28555 GCF_040321695.1 Mesorhizobium sp. M0292 | reverse complement strand
TCAAGGGGTCATCGATAATGATGATGTCGCCACCCCGGCCGGTTAGCTGACCACCGGTCGAGGTCGCCAGGCGTCCACCGCCGAGCGTGGTCTGCAGTTCATTTTCAGTGTTCTTGCGCGGGCTAACCTTGAAGGTCGGGAACATCGACCGGTACCAGGCGGTGTTGACGACTGTTCGAAAGTCGTTGGCGTGCTTGACCGCAAGAGGTTGAGCATAAGAGACGCAGATCATTTTCTTCGACGGATCGCGGCCAAGAATCCATGCCGGGAACGCGACCGCAGCGGGGGATAGAAGCAAGGCGCTCATTTCTGATTGGTGCCGCCCTTACGTCACTGTTCATGTTTTTCAAGAGATACGAAGTAGACTTCATGGCGACGACCAATGCTGAAGCTGACTTCGTTGTCAATTCGAAATACCGAAGTCACGTTTCGAGTATGAGCGACTCTTTAAAGCGGACTATAGGCGCCCGAGATCAAGCTGCGCGGCGCGGCGCCAACTTCAGTCAGGAGGTTATGGCTGACCGCGTTGGCCGCACGCCAGAGAGCATCTCGAACATTGAGCGCGGCAAACAACTTCCCAACATCGAGACGCTTGCAGAGCTTGCTCGCGTGCTCAACGTACCGCTGACGGATTTCTTCGAAGGTTTGGAAAAGAGACGCACAATTTCGCGCGAGCGGGCGGAACTGGAGGCCGAACTCCTCGAAACCGCACGCCAATTGGCACCGCGACTTGTCAAAGTTGCGGTGGAGCAGGTGAAGGCGCTGAGGCAATTGGGCTAGTGATTGAGCGAACAGCTCGATCTGTTATGCCAGGCTTCAGATTTGATCGACAACGCCTTTAGTGGCGCTTGATCCGGCCGTTCGATTTGCTACATGGAATTTTGGGCAGCAGGGGGTTCTCCGTTTCTTATGCGATGGGCATTCTTCAGCGCGTGGTTGGCGTTTGCGCTGATCTCGGGGCGCGCAGCGGCGGCGGATATTCAACTTATCGACTCCAATGGCACAGTCGATATCATTGGCGTTTCGGGCGAGATCGTTCAGGGCGATGCTGATCGCTTTTACGATCTTACGCTGAACCGCGGGCGTGTCCTCGTTCTCCTCCAAAGCCCCGGAGGCTTGATAGAGGAAGCGCTCCAAATTGGGGCCAGAATCCGTCTCAGCAGCTATGTGACATCGGTGGGTGCAGATGGAGAATGCTACTCGGCATGTGGTTTGATTTGGGTCGCTGGTGTTCGCCGCTATATGTCGCCCACCTCGAAGATCGGATTCCATGCGGCCTATACGGAAGAGAACGGCCAGTACAAAGAGAGCGGGGTCGCGAACGCCGAGGTCGGATCGTATCTGACCCATCTTGGACTTCGTATCGAAGCTATTCGCTTCTTCACGATTGCTGGGCCAACCGAGGTGCGGCTCCTTTCCTCGGAAAGTGCGAGAGCTCTCGGCATTGATGTTTTTGAACAGGACAGCGGGCAACTGAGCACCCCGAGTGACGCGCCGACTGCGGACGTCTTTGCCGATCGGTTCGTGTCCTACACGCTCTTGCAGTCACGCTGCGCGGAGTTTTTCCAACCAGACAAGGACGTTATCGATCGGGCTGTCAGGGAAGCCTTTGATGAAGGGAATCGCATTGCCGGTAAGGAGAACTGGATAGGCTTATGGACGCCGATGCTCGACGAGGTGAAGTCGGCACTAAAGAGCCGAGGAGCTCTCTTCGTCTGCTTGGAAACCGTTGCGTTCATGGCAGACCACCAGCAGCCAACCGGTATTGGCAGCCCAAGTTTCGATTGCTCGAAAGCGATGACGGCAACTGAGAACGCGGTGTGCTCTGACGACCACTTGTGGGCCAAGGACCGGGCAATGAATGCAATCTACCGATATATTCGGGGCTTCAACAATGTGAACGTTCGCAAATCCCTGCTAGCCAACCAACGCGAATGGCTACAGCACCGGAATGCGTGCGGTGGGAGCAGAGCCTGTCTCAATCGCTCCTACGACGACCGATTCCAGCTGATGAAGGATATCGACGTATCGGTGCCGGTGAATGGGCAGTGAGGTTCAAAGGCCCAAGTGGCGTTCGCCTGCCTCGGTCGTAAAACGCTCGTTCCTACACCTATCACAACTGGATGCTCGAATCTCTTCAATCTAAAGACAGAGATTCTTTGACCGCAGCTGGAAGGGCGATTTGGGATGGCCCGAAACGCTCATCGTGCTTACAGACACACCCAACAGCAGCCGAAAGCCAATATTGACACCGCCGCGCCTCACCCGGGTCTCCAGTTATTGCCAGTCCCTCATGATATCGATAACATGTTCTTGGTATCGGGTTCCGGAGGTGGTTCATGAAGGCGAATAGAGACCAGGTAAGCCGTTTCGCGAAGCGTGAAACGTTCGCGGCGCGAGCAACCGCCGGAGTGGCTTGATGGCCAAGGCAGTGTCCTCAACGTCCGGCAATAACCATGCGCCAACTATGGTTGACGTGGCCCTGCGGGCAGGTGTGTCCACCATGACCGTTTCACGCGCACTGAAAGAGGGCAGCCGGGTTTCCAAGGCGACACGGGAAAAAATCATGGTCGCGGTCAACGACCTTGGTTATGTGCTTGACCAGTCAGCCGGCAGCCTGTCCTCGCGCAAGACAGGGTTCGTTGCGGCTATCGTCCCGTCGATCAACAATTCCAACTTCGCTGATACCGCTCGCGGCATTACCGACGAGCTTGAAAGCACGGGGCTGCAACTTCTGCTCGGCTACACCGACTACACGGCTGAGAAGGAAGAACGGTTGATCGAAGCGATGCTCCGTCGGCGGCCGGAAGGCATTATCCTAACCGGCGGCGCTCACACGGATCGCGCCCGCCGCCTTTTGAAAAACGCCGGAATTCCAGTAGTCGAAACCTGGGAGTTGCCGGTAAAGCCGATCGATCAAGTGGTTGGGTTCTCCAACGAGGAGGCGATGGGGCTTCTCGTCAAGACGCTCGCCAGGAAGGGTTACCGAAAATTCTGTTACATCGGTGGCACGACCTCGCGCGACACGCGCGGCAGCCAGCGGCGCGAAGGCTTTGTCAGAGCCATTGAGGAGCTCGGCCTGCCGACCGGGCGCCTCGTTTCCTTTGGCGTGCCGCCGATATCCATCGAGCAGGGCGGCCAGGCCGTCGTCAGCATGCTGGAGCGTTGGCCGGACACGCAAGCCGTACTCTGCGTTTCGGACCTTTCGGCCTTCGGCGCACTGATGGAATGCAAGCGCCGGGGCATGCGGATCCCGCAGGATATCGCAATTGCCGGCTTCGGCGACTACGAGGTAGCCGCCTTTTGCCATCCCGGCATCACCACCGTGAATGTCGACTGCTACGGGATCGGGCAACAGGCCGCTCGCAGATTGATCCAGGTGATCCGAGGCGACGAGAAACGACACGGCCAAGAAATCGTGCTCACCGGCTATCGCGTCGTCGAGCGCGAAAGCACCTGAGTTCCTGCATCGATTCAAACGCAGCGAAGGGCAGCCCAATAGCGATGTTTCGCGAGACCATCACCCTCACGCATCACGGTGCTTTGAAGGCCGTTGCAGCCGGAGCAGCGCGCGCCGTCACGATGGGCGTGCCGCAATGTCTCGTGGTCGTCGATGCGAGCGGCGAAGTCCTCGCCAGCCTGCGCATGGATGGCGCGCGGTTCCTCAGCATGCGTACGGCGCAGGCGAAGGCGCGCACCGCAGCGTCAATAAACGCCGCTACCGGCGGCATGGCGTTCGAAGCGGCGCTCTCAGCCGGTATCACTTCGCAGGGCGGCGTGACCAATTTGCCCGGGGGCTTGCCGATCCGCTTCTGCGGGCGGCATCGGCGTCGGTTCGGGAACCGGCGATCAGGATTCGATGTGGCACGCGCCGCGCTGGCGGCGATTGGCGCCGACGTGATTTAAGGCGATGTGCCGATGCGCCTCCAGCGCAACCGAAGGATCTTCAGAACGCGATCTGAACCTTCATGGATTTGTTTCGGTCACCGGCGATGTCGAAAGCCGCGACAGCCTCGTCGAGAGGATAGATGCCGGTCAGCAGTGGTTTGACATCCACCCGGCGGTGATTGATCAGGTCGACCGCTAGGGCGAACTCGTCGTGGAAACGAAAAGTGCCGCGCATCTCGATCTCTTTGGCGACGATGAGGTTCTGCGGGATCGACAGATCGCCGCCGAGACCGAGCTGTATGAGCACGCCGCGCGGCTTGATCACATCGAGCCCTGCACGCACAGCGCGCTCGTTGCCGGAGGCCTCGAGCATCACATCGAAACTGCCCTTGTCGACATTGTAAGCGGCGAGCTTTTCGCCATTGGTCGCGACATTGATCGTACGGTCGGCGCCGATCTCCAGGGCCTTGGCCAGCACGGCGTCTATGACATCGGTGACGACGATCTCGCGCGCGCCGTGGACGCGTGCGGCAAGGATGCAAAGCGCGCCGATCGGCCCGCTGCCGGTGACCAGAACCCGCTTGCCGAGCAGCGAGCCGGCGCGGTTCATGGCATGCAGCGTAACCGCAAAAGGCTCGGCGAAAGCGGCCTCGTTGATGGAGATATGGTCGGCGATTTTGTGGCACTGCCACGCCTCGGCGACAAGGCGCTGGCGGAACGCGCCCTGTATATGCGGCATCGGCATGGCACTGCCATAGAAGCGCATGTTGAGGCACTGGTTCTGCATGCCTTGCAGACAGTAGCGGCAGGTATTGCAGGGACGGCTGGGCGAGATCGCGACGCGGTCACCAATGGCAAACGCGGAAACGCCGCTGCCCACGGCTTTCACCGTGCCAGCGACTTCGTGGCCGAGGATCATCGGTTCGCGCAGGCGGATCGCGCCGAAGCCGCCATGATTGTAGTAGTGCAGGTCCGAGCCGCAGATGCCGCCGGCTTCGACTGCGATCTCGACCTGTCCGTCGCCAGGGGAGCCCGGATCGGTCTCCTCGACCCGCAGGTCTTTTGCCGCATGGATGACGATCGACTTCATGATGGGATCCTTTCTCAGACGACCGGTGTCAGCAAGGCCTGTCCGCCGAAATGGGCCGCGAGATTGTCGCGAACGAGCTGACCCATGGCCTTGCGGGTCTCCACCGTGCCGCTGGCGTGGTGCGGTTGCAGCACGACGTTGGCAAGCTTCAGGAAGCGCTCGTCGATGGTTGGCTCGTTCCAGAACACGTCGAGCCCGGCACCCTTTATGGCACTGGATTCCAGGGCCGCGAGCAACGCAATCTCGTCGATCGTGCTGCCGCGCGAAATGTTTATGACAATACCGTCTGCTCCGAGCGCTGCCAGCATCGACGCATTAATCATGTGTTTCGTGCTTTCGCCGCCGGCGAGCGTTACGATCAGAAATTCGCTATCGCTCGCCAGTTCGAGCAGATCGCTGACGAACGTATAAGGAAGATCGTCGCGCTTGCGGTTGTCGAAATAAGAAATCGTGCAGTCGAATGCAGCGGCGCGCTTCGCCACCGCCGCACCGACGCGGCCCATGCCGACAATGCCCAGCCTTTTTCCACAGACACGCGTGACCAGCCCCATATTGCCCTTGCGCCAGCTTCCATCGCGCACGTAGGCGTCGGCCTGCGGGATTTTTCGCGCCACGGCGAGCAGCAGCCCGATGCCGATATCGGCTACGTCCTCGGTTAGGACATCAGGTGTATTGGTGACACGAATGCCATTCGCCTTGGCATAGGCAAGGTCGATGGCGTCGGTGCCTACGCCGTAGCAGGAAACGATTTCAAGCTGCGGCAGCTTCGCCATCAGCGCAGCACTTGCGCCAAGCTCGCCGCGCGTAGCTATGGCGCGGATCGCGCCGGCGTGGCTTGAGAGCAGCGCGTCCTTGTCCTCGGACTGCCAAAGTTTATGGACGCGATATTTCGCTTCAAGATCTCCCATGTCCCAATCCGGATAGGGACCTGTCATCAAAATGTCGGTCACGGCGTCATCTCCTGTGCATTTTTCCAATTGACTATGTTATCGATAACATTCATGTCAATAGGGACTGGCGGCAGGTGCGTTGGAAATCGTGGCCGCTCCAGGAAACATTGCTCAGGAGGAGCGTTTGGGCAGTTCGTTGTTCGATTTGACCGGCATGCGGGCGCTGGTCACCGGCTCGGGGCAAGGGATCGGCCTGGCGCTGGCCGAGGGGTTGGCGCAGCACGGCGCCGAAATCGTGCTCAACGGACGCAGCGCCGAAAAAATGAAAACGGCTGCGGATGCACTGACAGCGAAGGGACATAAGGCCCATAGCGCCGTCTTCGACGTCACTGATCATGCAGCGGTGGCGAACGGCGTCGCGGAGATCGAGGCGACTATCGGCGCCATCGATATCCTTATCAACAATGCCGGCATGCAGTTCCGAATGCCGCTCGAGGATTTCCCCGCTGACAAATGGGAGGAACTCTTGCGCACCAACATCTCCAGCGTGTTCTTCGTGGGACAAGCGGTGGCGCGGCACATGATCCTGCGGCGGCGCGGCAAGATCATCAACATCGCCTCGGTGCAAAGCGAACTGGCACGGACGAACATCGCGCCCTATACGGCCACGAAAGGCGCTGTGCGCAACCTGACGCGCGGCATGTGTGCCGATTGGGCGAAGCATGGCTTGCAGATCAATTCCATCGCGCCGGGTTACTTCAAGACGCCGCTCAACCAGGCGCTGGTCGACAATCCCGAATTTTCGGCGTGGCTGACCAACCGCACACCGGCGGGTCGTTGGGGCGATGTCGGCGAATTGGTCGGCGCGGCGATCTTTCTGTCGGGACCGGCCTCATCCTTTGTCAATGGACACACGCTCTATGTCGACGGTGGCATCACGACCTGCCTTTGAACCCGCGCTCATCGTCGTGATGGGTGTCAGCGGCTGCGGCAAGACCAAAGTTGGCGTCGAGATCGCCGCGCGGCTTGGCCTTGCCTTCGTTGAAGGCGATACGCTGCATCCGCGCAGCAATGTCGAAAAGATGTCGGCGGGCATACCGCTTGCAGACTGCGATCGATTGCCTTGGCTGGATCTGGTCGGCGCAGCCTTGCGCCAGGCTCGTGAGGAGGGTCGCGGGCTAGTCGTCAGCTGTTCCGCGTTGAAGAAACCCTATCGCGATAGGCTTCGCGATGCGGCGGGCGAGTCGCTGGTTTTCGTATTCCTGGAGGGGTCGCATTCGCTGCTGCAAGCCAGGCTAGCCGCGCGCCGCGGCCACTTCTTTCCACCGGCGCTGCTCGACAGCCAGTTCGCCACCCTGGAGCATCCAGGCGACGAGCCGCTGGTGGTCACAGTGGACATCGACGCGCCTGTCGACACGATTGCCGATAGAGTGTTGCAGGGCCTGGGTGCACTTGGGGTCGACCCTGCCGGGATCAAGGAAAAAGGCACGTTGAAATGACGCAACCAACAAAAGTCGCCGTTGTCGGCGCCGGCATCATGGGGTCGGCGATCGCCACCCGCCTGATCGAGACTGGGCTAGCCGTGACGGTGTTCGATCTGGACAAGGTCAAGGTTGCAGCGCTGACTGCAAAGGGTGCGGCTGCGGCCGTGTCGGTTGCCGAAGCAACGCGGGAGAGCAGCTTCGTCATCCTCAGTCTCAACCATGCCAATATCGTGCGTTCGGTGGTGTTTGGCGATGGTGGTGTGGCGGCTGCGGCGTCGTCGGAAAAGCTGCTGATCGACATGTCTTCGATCGATCCTGTCGACACCGCGCAGATGGCCGGGAAGCTGTCTGCCGAGACCGGCATGAGATGGCTCGACTGCCCGCTTTCGGGCGGCGTTCCCGGCGCGCTGGCCGGCCGGCTGACCGTTATGGCGGGCGGTGAGGCGGCAGACTTCGAACACGCGCGCACGGTGATGCAGCATCTCTGCGCCAACTACACCTTGATGGGACCGAGCGGGGCAGGCCAGACGACCAAGCTGATCAACCAGCTCTTCTGCGCGGTGCTGTTTCAGGCCGTCGCCGAAGCGGTCAAGCTTGCTGAGGCCGGCGGCGTCGATGCGAAGGCAATCCCCGCGGCACTCAAGGGCGGGCGGGCCGACTCCAGCATTATGCAGGAGTTCATGGCAAAATTCGCTGCCCGCGATTTTTCGCCGACCGGCCGCATCGATAATATGCTGAAGGATCTGGATTCGCTGCAGGCCTTCGCGCTGAAAACCAAGACGCCGATGCCGATGACCGGGCAGGTGGTGGAGATCCACCGTCTGCTTTGCGCCGCAGGGCTGGGGCCAAGGGATTCGGCTGAGATGATGCTTCTGCTCGACGGCAAGACCAGTTGATTGGCTGGCCTGAATTTTCGTCGTCGCTTGACGCTTAGAAATGTTATCGATAACATCATTGGGGCGATCTTGGGAGGAACGCATTGTGACCGAGGAAAAACTGATCGAGTTCAAGTCGATTACCAAGGAGTTCGGCGGCACCCGCGCGATCTCCGACGTGTCGCTCGATCTGCACAAGGGCGAGATCCTGGCGCTGCTTGGCGAGAACGGCGCCGGCAAGTCGACACTGATCAAGACGCTCGCCGGCATCCACCGGCCGGACGGCGGCAGCATCCTGTTTCGCGGCGAGCCCTATCACCATCGTCCTCCGCAGCCGAACCACCGCCAGCCCGTCGCCTTCATCCATCAGGATCTCGGTCTCATCGAATGGATGACGGTCGGCGAGAATGTCGGCTTGGCCCAAGGCTTTTCGCTCCGCTCGGGGCTCATCGACTGGCGATCGACCGAGGCGAGAGCGCGTGAGGCGCTCAAGCTGGTCGGATGTGATTTCGATCCGACGACACGCGTTCAGGATCTGACGCGCACCGAAAAGTCGCTGGTTGCCATCGCCCGCGCCCTGGCCACCGAGGCCGATGTGCTGGTGCTCGACGAGCCGACAGCCAGTCTTCCCGCTGACGAAGTCGAGCGGCTGTTCGACGCCATCCGCCCGCTCAAGCAACGCGGTGTCGGTATGATCTACGTTTCGCATCGGCTCGACGAGATCTTCCGCATCGCCGACCGGGTCGCCGTGCTGCGCGACGGCAGGCTGGTCGGCCAGAAGAGAGTCGCCGATACCAGCCCGGACGAACTTGTCGAGATGATCGTTGGTCGCCCGGTCAACCAGGTTTTCAGCAAGGCTCAGACGCAGGCCGGCGAAACGGTGTGCACGGTCCGTGACCTGGTCTGCGCCGGTGCCGGTCCTGTCTCTTTCGACGTGCGCAAGGGTGAGCTGCTCGGTCTGGTCGGCCTTCGCGGCGCCGGGCAGGAACTGGTTGGTCGGACGTTGTTCGGGTGTCAGGTTTTCTCCGGCTCGGTGACGATCAATGGCGTTGTGCCCGACCTGTCGAGCCCGATCGCGGCAATGTCGGCCGGCGTCGGCCTCATCGCACGCGACCGGACCGAGGAATCGATAGCAGCCTCCTTGTCGATCCGCGAAAACAGTTTTCTCAATCCCGGCGCCGGTAAGCGTGGCCTGTTCTCGTTTTTGGCGCCCTACAAGGAGGCGGCGCTGGCGCGTGAGATCGGCGGGACGGTCGGGCTTCGCCCCAACGATCCTAACCTGCCGATCGAAGCACTGTCCGGCGGCAACCAGCAGAAGGTGATTGTCGGCCGCTGGCTGCACACCGACCGAAAGTTGCTGATCGCCGAAGACCCGACCGCCGGCGTCGACGTCGGCGCCAAGGCCGAGATCTACCGGCTGATCGGCCGCGCACTTGAAGCCGGCCTCGCCGTCGTCGTGGTGTCGACCGATTTCGAGGAGATCGCCCATATCTGCCACCGCGCCCTGGTGTTTTCACGCGGACAGATCGTGCGCGAACTCACCAGCAACGACCTGACCACATCCGCCGTGATCACCGCGGCATCGGCTTCGGAAGCCGCCTGATCTTTCTGGGAGCGAACCTCATGCAATCGATCGAATCCAGCGCACTCGAACCGACCCGTGGCGAAATGGCAGGCTTGTCGTTGGGGCAGAAAATCATCCGGCTGCTGCCGGTCTACGGGCTGGTGATCCTGACGGCGCTGCTGATCCTTTTGTTTTCGATCCTGCTGCCAAACACCTTTCCAACCCTGCTCAATTTGCGCTCGATCATCTCCGACAAAGCAATCATCGCGCTGCTGTCGCTGGCGGCGATGATCCCGATGGCTTCTGGCCGCATCGACCTCACCGTTGGCTACGGCATCGTGCTGTGGCACATTCTCGCCATCAGCCTGCAGACCATGTTCGGCGTTCCGTGGCCGCTGGCGGTGATCGTCGTGCTGCTTCTCGGCGCTGCGACCGGCTTCCTCAACGGACTACTGGTCGAAGTTGCCCGCATCGACTCTTTCATCGCCACGCTCGGCACCGGCACCGTGCTCTATGCGCTGGCGCTCTGGCACACCGGCGGCCGGCAAGTGGTCGGCGTGCTGCCCAACGGCTTTTACGCCCTCAATGGCACGATGGTATTCGGGCTGCCTATCACCGGCCTTTATGTGCTGGCGATCGCCGCAGCACTCTGGATCATCCTCGAATATCTGCCGATCGGCCGCTACGTCTATGCCATCGGCGCCAACCCGAAGGCTGCGGCTCTGAACGGCATTCCGGTGCGCCGCTTCGTCATCGGTGCCTTCATCTCGTCGGGCTTCCTGACGGCGCTGACAGGCGTGCTGCTCGCCTCTAAGCTGCGCATCGGCCAGGCCAGCGTCGGGCTGGAATATCTGCTGCCGGCGCTCGTCGGCGCCTTTCTCGGTTCGACCACCATCAAGCCCGGACGCGTCAATGTCTGGGGCACGATGACCGGCGTTGTCATCCTGGCGGTCGGCATTTCCGGCATCCAGCAGTTCGGTGGCTCGTTCTTCGTCGAACCGCTGTTCAACGGCGTGACGCTGCTCGTCGCCATCGGCATTGCCGGTTACGCCCAACGCAAGCGCGGCGCGGCGAACAGGGCCAGGACCAAGACCGCAACGCAGCCCTCGAAGTGACCAGCCGAACCCATCCGGGAATAGTGGAATGAGCGACTACGAGATTCTGGACGACCGGTTCCGAAAGCTGACGATCGGGCATGCCAAGCTCGAACGGCTGTGGACCGGGAGCCGCTGGGCGGAAGGACCGGTCTATGTTCCGGCGGCAAGGCATTTGCTGTGGTCGGATATCCCGAACGACCGGTTGCTGCGCTACGACGAAAGCGACGGCTCGGTCAGTGTCTTCGAAACCCATTGCAACAATCAGAACGGCCATACGCTCGATCGTGAAGGCCGCGTCGTCGCTTGCGAGCATCGCGGTCGACGCATCTCCCGGCTTGAGCATGATGGGCGATGGCAGTCGCTTGTCGAAGTCATCGACGGCAAGCGGTTCAATTCACCGAATGACGTGGTGGTCAAATCCGATGGGACGATCTGGTTCACCGACCCCGTGTACGGCATCGACAGCCACTATGAAGGCATGATTGCCCGACCAGAGATCGGCGGGTCCCATGTCTACCGGTTCAACGAAGCAACCTGCGAGGTGGGTGTCGTCATCACTGATCTGGTGCAGCCGAACGGGCTGGCCTTTTCGCCCGACGAGACCATCCTCTACGTGTCGGATACTGGCGCAAGCCATGTTCAGGGCCTGCCGCGGGCGATCAAGACCTATGATGTCGCCGCGGACGGACGCTCGCTGCGGTCGCACGGCACGCTCGCCGAATGCGAGGCAGGATTTTTCGACGGCTTCCGCGTCGATCGCGATGGCAACATCTGGGCCTCCAGTGCCGATGCGGTTCGCGTCTACGCGCCGGACGGGACGCTGATCGGGCGCATCCTGGTTCCCGAAATCGTCTCCAATTTGTGCTTCGGCGGTCCGAAGCGCAACCGGCTCTACATCACCGCCCAGACGTCGCTTTATTCCATCTATGTCAACGCGCATCCAGCCGGTTTGGGCCCGGTGGCTGGGCAAATCAGCCAGTGACTTGGCGCCCGAAATCGAGTTCCGGAAGACCAGACAATTTTTTTGAAACCAAGGGAGGTACCAACATGCAACGCAGAACATTTCTAAAATCATCCATCGCCTTGATGGCCATCACAATCGCTGCTCCGGTCCTGTTCGCCGGCCAGGCACGGGCGGACGCGATGGCCGACGCCATGGCGGTGGTCGAAAAATATGCCCAGAAGGTCACCGCCTGGGACGGCCCGACCACCGGTCCGAAGGCCCAGCCGGGCAAGACGATCGTCGTGCTCGCCGGCGACCTCAAGAATGGCGGCATTCTGGGCGTCACCACCGGCGTCGAGGAAGCCGCCAAGGCGATTGGCTGGGAGGTCAAGGTGATCGACGGCGCCGGCTCGATCGGTGGCCGCACCGCCGCCTTCGGCCAGGCGATGGCTCTGAAGCCGAATGGCATCGTCATCAACGGTTTCGACGCCATTGAGCAGGCGCCGGCGCTGGAACAGGCGAAGGCCGCCGGAATCCCGCTGGTTTCCTGGCATGCCGGACCGGTGATCGGACCCGACGAAAAGAGCGGCGTGTTCGCCAACGTCTCGACCGACGCCATGCAGGTCTCGACGGCTGCGGCCGACTGGGCCTATGCCGACGCCAAGGGCAAACCCGGCGTCGTCATCTTCACCGATTCGACCTACGCCATAGCCATCGCCAAGGCCGACAAGATGAAGGCCGAAATCGAGCGGCTCGGCGGCAAGGTGCTCGAATATGTCGACACCCCGATCGCCGAGACCTCGCAGCGCATGCCGCAGCTGACCACCTCGCTCTTGCAGAAATACGGCGATGCCTGGACGCATTCGCTGGCGATTAACGACCTCTATTTCGACTTCATGGGACCATCGCTTGCCGCTGCCGGCAAGGCCGGCACCGACGCGCCGATCAATGTAGCCGCCGGCGACGGTTCGGAATCTGCCTATCAGCGCATCCGCGCCGGGCAGTTCCAGAAGGTCACGGTCGCCGAACCGCTCAACTTGCAGGGCTGGCAATTGGTTGACGAGCTGAACCGCGCCATCGCCGGTGAAAAATGGTCGGGCTATCTGTCGCCGCTGCATGTGGTGACGGCCGACAATGTCGAGTTCGACGGCGGCCCGAAGAACGCCTTCGACCCGGAGAATGGCTACCGCGATCAGTACAAGAAAATCTGGGGCAAATAGGCCACCGAGGAGGGCGCATCACCGATGCGCCCTCATCCATGCAGACAATCAGGAACTTCAACATGATCATCCGCTACGCCCTCTTCGAAGGTGAAATCCATGCCGGGCGTGAGAACGAATTCCGGCACTTTGTCAAGGAGAAGCTGGTGCCGCTGTGGACGCAATTTCCCGGGGCGCAAGAGGTTCGCGTCCTGGATGGTACCGCGCGTGACGAGGGTGCTCCCGTCTACGCAATGGCTCTCGCCATTCGCTATCCCGACATGGACACCTGCAACCGGGCGCTTCAGTCGGATGTGAGATTTCAAAGCCGCGACGTGACGGGGGAATTGCTGAAGATGTTCACTGGGCGCGTTCATCATCATGTCTTCGAGGCAAATGAGTATCCAACCGGCTAGATCGAGCACGGCGACGTCTCTGCCAGATCTCGCAAACGCCCCCGGCATCTACATTCGCCAGAACGTTCAAGGTTGAAGCGCCGTTCTGTTTGGATTTCCCTGTTGGGCCACGATCATTTCGCTGTTAGCCCGCGCAGGGAATCCCTTACTAAGGCATTGAATCTGCGCCGAGATTCCGGCGCAAATTCGCCTTGAGCGCGGAAAATCGCCGAAATTCGCTGTTTTTCGGCGCCTAACAGGGAAAATCAGACAGAGACTGGTTCGCCAATGACTGCCAGCACCACCAGTCGCCTTGGTGCACAAGGCTTTGCGTCGAGGGTAGACAACCTGGTTAGACAGTCGGTTAGACAGTCGGTTAGACAAACCGCTTCAGAAGCTTCGCCATGCCATCCATGGCGAGCCGCTCCTGCTCCGTCCTTGCTGTAAAGCTCTACGTGGTCCAGGTCGTCGTGGCCGAGAATGCCTGCCGATTGTTTCGAGGTCGCGCCCCTCCTTGGCCAGGTACTTCCCCAGCGTCTTCCGAAGTCCATGCAGCGTGCAGCCGGGCCCCATGCCCGCCATCTTGGTTCGGTGCGCCATCATGCCGGTCAGCGACCTCTCCGAGAAGGAATTGCCGTAGGCGTTCAAAATCACCGTGTCGGCCGAGCCCCAATGCTTCGGTGAGCACATAGGTGATCTTAGCGGACTTCAAATGCGATCCGCTGCTCACTAATTACTTGATCCCGTAAATTACATGATCACGTACCGACTTTTTTATTGAAATCCCGAATTCGGTGGCCTTATAAGACCGATGTTGCCATTGCTCGTAGGTCGGCTGTGATGGATAACGTGGTTCCATTCCGCAAGGCCGTGCCTTGCGTCGAAGTGACAGAAACCTGCGGCGAATGGTTCGTCCGCGTGGTTGAGAAAGATCAGGAAATTGCCAGGTCATTCAATCAGGAATCGTTCGCGTTGTCCTTTGCAGAAGGCCAGCGGATACGCCTAGGGCTAGCGAAGGTCGTGCGCCTGTAGGGCGCTGTGGGGCGGCATTGTAGGCATTCAAGCATGAGCGGAACCTAATTTGCAGCCGCAAATTAATGTCCAATGAATGAACTCCCAAACCGGAAAAAACTCGTGCCTGACCCTCAACCTCGGCGCGGCTCCAACAAAGGTGTGTTGCTAGCGGCTGCAGCGCTGCTGTTTGCCTTTCTCGCTCTTATTCTGTTTGGGTTTTTTCGGTAAGTGCGCGCGGCGCCGGCTTCCCAGAGAGGGCAGAGCACCTGCCGACGTGATCTTCGATCGCTCGCGTCCTTGCGGCGGGGCGACTATCCAAGCCGGCTCGGTTCGTCGCTCCTGACGGGTTCGGCGGTCCCACCACAGCAGGATGATCATTCGGCAATTCTTGGCAGCGCCGGTATTCAACTCACGCCCAAAGCGATTGAACTGAAGCTGGCCGTCGATGTCGTGACTGACGCAGCATGAGCCGAACAGGCGAGGCAAGCGCAAGCCTTGGGGCCAACCTCTGACAGACGAAGCACGCTCGTGCAGTCTGGAGACAGCGCAACGAGTTATTCATTCGGGCGCCTTCGCATCACCAGCGGAACGAAAGAGTTGACTGGCGGTTTACTAGGGAAGGATTGCAGGACGAAAAACATTGAGGATTTCTGCCATGACAATGTTGTTCGAACCACTCGACTCTGAAGGTTACAAGCGCAGCGTGGTCTACCATGCGGCACGCTTGTCCATGCTCCACAATCGAATGCTGAAGCGTTTCGACAAGGTCGATAAAGCGGCTGAAAAGGTTGAAGCCGAGGTGGAGCTGTTTGATGAAGCTGTTCGCACTCTCTACGAATGAGCGGCATGTTGACCGCCGACGTTCCTGCTAGCGCGTATACGGGCGCGGGGTTCACCGTTGCGTCACCAGGCGATGTCGCGCCGCGTATTTGGGCTTGATAAGCACGATCTAATGTATACGATTCACCCAGCCGGCCTGGCTCCCCCGCCATCGGGCCGGTCAGGCCCGACGGTTCAACGCACCACCCCAAACGACTGTCGGGCCGCCAGGACGCTCACTGCGCAGCCGGGTTCATGCTTTGCCTTTTTTTCTCGAAAAGCGCGAGCTTGGTCATATAACCAATTCTGATTTTTGCATGGCATTGGGTGCAGTTGAAGTTGGATATCACCTTCAACCACGATCCCTTTTTTATGATGACATGAGAACAGTTTGGACATTCCAGTTCCAGGTACTCGTCCCCCATATCGTTTGAAATCGGCACTACGACACTCCCCAACAGTTGCCCGTGAAACTTGCGCTTCGAGATCGGCCGGCACCTCCGTGCTCAAACCCCGAACGTGGGTCCTTGGCAGATGTTCCGCAATCCGACCTCTGGCGACCGGGATCGGACCTAAGTCCAAATCGCCGCCAACAGGCCGAGAAGTGGAACCCCGGCGGATGCTTTTTGAACGCTGAATTTCCGTCCTCGCCGGTCGTAGTCCGCCGTCCTCATGGCCAAAGCGCCAATGTTGCCCTTTGTGAGACTGACCTCGTCCGGCCTACCAGGTCGCCAGGGCGCAACTCCGGTAATAATGCGGCGGAGCGAATGTCAGCGCGAAGCTGTGCGCAGGGACGCCAACTCGCTGACAGCAGCAAGGATGACAGCATCGGTTGCCGGCTTCGGCAGGAATCTGCAGTCGCGGAAAGCCGCGGGAACGTCGGCGGGGCCAAATCCCGACAAGAAGGCAAAGGGGATGCCTCGCGCCTGCAATATCCTCGCCACCGGCAGACCCGTTTCACCGTTCAGCTGGATGTCTAGCAACGCCACGTCAATCTTGTCCGATTCGACAAGACGCAGAGCGGCGGATACCGACGGCACAGGTCCGACCACCTGATAACCGGCGCGACGCAGCCGCGCGGCAGTGTCCTGCGCGACTAGCCATTGATCCTCAACAATCAGAACACTCACGCTTTCGCTCACGGCCCCTCTCTGCGATTGACCGGAAATGAGATGTCGATCCGAGACCTTCGGACAGTTGTTTCGACATGTCCGCAAACCTATAGGTAACCTCTCCATGCAGCAAGGTGAGGCTGATGCTGGAGCGGAGGCGCTTCCACCGACCACTTGCTGAATTACCGGAGCCGAAGATTAGCGCGTCAATGGAGCTGCGGTCCGCGCCTCCGCTCCATCAGAGTTGGATAGGCGTTTACCCCTCTCCACCATCCACAAAATCTAAAAGCCGCCGTACCGCGCCATTGGCTCTTCAAAGCATGAGCAGCACCTCTCTCTCCATCTTTGGCGACCTGAGATTGCAATCGGTCAATGAGCGTCAGAAGTGCGATGCACCGAGTTTGTGCCTGCAGTTTTTCGAAGGAAAGGCTTGAGAATTCATGATTTCGGAGCAGGTTTGGCTGGCGCATGAGCGCCGCAGATCTATACTGGGGAGATCAAGCGATGGGGTCGGCCATGAGCAAAGAGTTCAGTGTAGCTGATGCCTATGGCGCCGGCCGCGCCATGTTCATGGGACTTGAACTGCTGGTTTCGCCCGGTGCGCTCGTCCCCAGACCTGAGACCGAGTTGCTCGGCAAGACCGCGCTTGGTGTGTTGCATCAGATGAACCTGCCGGCTCCGCGCATAGTTGATATGTGCTGCGGCACTGGGAATCTGGCGTGCGCGATCGCCTACCATGTGCCCAGCGCCCTTGTCTGGGCAAGCGATCTCACCGATGAATGCGTCGAAACGGCACGCCGCAACACCTCACATCACGGCATGGCTGAGCGTCTTTCGGTGCTTCAGGGCGACTTGTTCGACTCTCTCATCGGCCTTGGGTTAGACGGAACTATCGACGTAATCGTCTGCAATCCGCCTTACATTTCTGAAAAGCGGCTCGAGGGCGACCGCGCCCATCTGATCGAGCTTGAGCCGCGCGAGGCGTTTGCAGCCGGCCCTTACGGCCTGAGCATTCATATGCGCGTACTGAAAGACGCACCGCGATACCTGCGGCGTGGCGGCATCCTGCTCTTCGAGGTCGGGCTTGGCCAAGACCGACAGGTAGCGGGTCTGCTGGAACGCAGCAAGGCATTCGAGAACATCCGTTCGGTCTCGAACGAAGCGGGCGAGGGCCGGGTGGTTCTGGGGCAAGTCAAGACGCAGGCATGAATCCTGCGACAATCAGACCAAATACGGGGCTGCTCTGGGCGTTACGCTTACCCATCAGTTCATTTTGCGGATGATGTATTGCTCGATCCCCTGGATGGAATCGAGGTTTTCAGGCAGAAGTTCGCTATCCTCGACGGTAATGCCAAAGGTCTCCTCGATGAAGCCGATAATCTCAAGCACACCCGTCGAGTCGACAATGCCTTGATCGAGCAAGGATGCGTCATCCAGCAATGCCTTGACGTCGCTGACGTAGAAATTCGAAACCAAGAAACTACGAATCTGCTCGCTGTAGATTCCGGTGCGTTCCTTGATGGTCAACATGAATTCGTCCTCCGTGGCGTCACCATTAAATCAGCGACTTGGTTCTGGCCCCGTATCATGACAGCGCCGTTTTCTTGAGTTTTCCCGTGTCCGTCATCGGCAGGTTCGCCACAACGACGATGGATTTCGGGACCATGAAGTTTTCCAGACGCTTCTGGCACTCCTTCTGCAGTTCCCTTTCGCCAATGGCTCTTCCATGCTCCATCACCACAAAAGCTTTCACCGCTTGCCCGAGGAGCTCGTCGGGAACACCTATGACAGCCGCTTCTCGGACTCCTGGAATGTCCATCAGTACATTTTCCACTTCCCTTGGCGCCACCTTCTCGCCTCGCGACTTTATGATCTCATCCCCACGGCCAACGAAGTAGAGGTAACCCTCCGTATCCATCCGGCAGTAGTCGCCGGTGTATAGGACCTGCTCGCCGGGCAGCGGGCCGGGTTTGAGTTTCCTGGCCGTTGCCTCGGGCTTGCCCCAATACCCGTTCATCACCGTTGCGCCGCGAATGACGAGTTGGCCGACAACGCCTGGGCCTATCCGCCTGTCATGCTCGTCAACGATCCACATCTCCGTATTCGGGATTGCGATCCCTACGCTCAATGGCTTTCGCTCGAGGTCCTCTGGCGGCAAATAGGTGCAACGTTTGCATTCGGTGAGACCGTACATCGAATAGATGCGTGCACTCGAAAACAGCTCGCGAAGCATGAAAATATGCTTGAGGGGTAGGGCTGCCGCAGTGTTTGTGACGTAGCGGATGCTCGAGAAATCCTGGTCTTTGAGGGACCTGAGTTCGGAGAGTGCGGCAAAGATTGTGGGCACGCCGGGAAAGCCCGTAACTCCCTCCTGCCTGATCAACCCGAGGATCTGTGCCGGGAAAGCGAACGAGCGTTCGAGCACCAGCCGGGCGCCGGTACGAAAAGCCATGATCATCTGGTACAGTCCATAATCGAAGGCGAGGGGTAGGACATTGAGGATCACCTCGTCCTCGGCAATCGCCAGGTAGGAAGCGACAGACGCGCACGCGGCCATCATGTTTCTGTGCGTCAGCATCACGCCCTTGGGTTCGCCCGTCGACCCGGACGTGTAGATGATGGCTGCCAGATCAACATCGATGCACTGCCGTGCCGGCGGCGTATCCGCGCCATTGGCGAGGGCGGCGTCCCAGCGCACGGCAAACGGCAGCTGGGCGAGTTCGACGTCGTCGATCGGTCCCGATACGATCACCCGCAGAAGTGACGGGCAGCCGCGCGCCGGCTCGCGGAAGATCGCTTGCAGATGGCCGTCCGTGATGAGCGCCGTCGGCCGGCAGTCGTTGAGCAGATAATCGAGCTTGTCGCTCTTGGTGAGCGGGTTGACGATGCACACCACCGCATTCGCCTTTAGCACCGCCCAGAAGCTAACCACCGTCTCGACGGTGTTGTCGGCGAAGATCATCACGCGATCACCGCGAACGACTCCGGATGCGGACAGGTCCCAGGCGATCGCGTTGGCTCGCGTTTCGAGTTCGAGGTAAGTGACACGCTGCCTGTTGCACACCAGCGCCACCTTACTTCCGTGTCGGACGGCGGAATGGGCGAGGTAGTCATGCAGCAGTGGTACGGCATCATGCAACATACAGGCGCTCTTCCCGATGTTCGCAGTCGACGTCGACGCTGAGCGTGCATTCGAGCGTTGCACTGGGACAACCCGCGACGAACTGCTGATGAAGAAGTTGGGTCGACAACACGCCGACCAGCGCCATGTTGTCGGCATTGGACAGGTCGCCATCGCCAGTTCTGGCCTGGCATTTGGCAAGCAGGTGCGTGACCGCCTTTGGATCGAAGACATTCGCCTCGCGCAGGGCCGCCTGCGAAACCGCCTCGCGAGCGTAATCCGGAGCGTCTGCGCCGACGAAGCAAAGCGCGTTGGGCGCGCGGAAGGGCTGCTTCTTGCGGGCTACGATCTCGGAGGGCAGGATGGGTGCCGCCATGCGCTTCAGCACGTGCTTTTCGTCGAGGCCGCGGAGTTTGAAGGAGGGTGGCAGCGAATTCGCGAGCCTCACAAGTTCATCGTCCAGGAACGGGAAGCGCCCCTCGACGGAGTGAGCCATCAGCATCCTGTCGCCTTGCGAGGAAAGCAGATAGCCCGACATCAGTGTTTGCACCTCGAGATACTGGTCCTGCGCAAGGGGACTCCAACGGGCAAACTGCGCGGGCAGACGGGCGAGCAACTCGGACACGGCGTCGCGGCCCTGCGTTCGAGCCCGCATATCGGCCGTAAACAAGCGCTTGATGGCCCTGGTGGTTTGCCAGCGGGTTTCATGAGCAAAGCCCGGCGCGTCGTAAGCCTGAATATTTCGCCCGAAGAACTGACGCGCCATCGCCTGCTGTTGCACCGGCGAGCGGGTGAGATAGGGGTAAAGGCGTTCCAGGAGCCGAGAGCGTCGTGTCGAAGTCGGGTGGCGCCCCCAGAAGCGGCGGACCTTGCCTTCGCGGAACAGGTCGTAGCCGGCGAACATTTCGTCAGCGCCTTCGCCGGTCAGCACGACCTTGATTCCACGCTCGCGCACCAGGCGCGAGAGCAGGAAGAGTGGCGCCGGGGCAGTCCTCAGTATCGGGCGTTCGGTGTGTCGGATTACCTCCGGAAAGATTCCGGCTATATCTCTGCGCGAAACGACCACTTCATGGTGCTCACTGCCGGTCGCCTCGGCAACCATTCGCTGGAAGCGGGTCTCGTCATATTCGGCGTCGGCAAAACGCAAGGAGAAGGTTTGGAAGCGCTCGCCCGCGAAGCGCCTCGCGAGCGTGGCCACAAGCGAACTGTCCAGCCCTCCGGAGAGGTAGCACCCGACAGGCACGTCGGCGCGCACCATTCTGAGCGCCGTCGCGGCCTCAAGAGCGCTAGACACGCGGTCCACCGCGTCATCGCTGGACCCGGTGAACTCGCCCTGCCGCGATCCGAACTTGTCGGGATAGGAAGGCTGCCAAAAAATCCGCTCACGAACGGTGCCATCCTGATAGATGCGGACATGACCCGGCTCGAGTTCGTTGATTCCGTGGAAAACTCCTTGCGGCGGAACGACCGTCCAGAGCGTGAACGTCTGATCGATGCCGGCTGGATCAAGGGCGCGAGGTATGGTTCGATCGGCCGCGAAAATGGCTTTCACTTCGCTGGCGAAATAAAGCCGGTGCGCATGCTCGCTGAAATACAGCGGGCAAATGCCGAAGCGGTCGCGCGACAATATGAGACGATTGGCCACTGAATCCCAGATCGCAATTGCCCATTGGCCGTTCATCCGCTCGAAGGCCGTTTCTCCCCACTCACGATAGGCGTGCAGCGCGACCTCCGTGTCGCTGCGGGTTCGGAAGCGGTGGCCGAGTGCCGTGAGTTTTTCACGCAATTCGACGTAGTTGAATATCTCGCCGTTGAACACGATCCACGTCGTATCGCCTGTATCCGCCATCGGCTGCTGGCCACTAGAAAGATCGACGATGGACAGGCGCACATGCGCCAGCCCCGCGCGTCTGTCCCGGTAGAGACCGCGCCCGTCGGGACCGCGATGCGCCAGCGCGCCCATCATCTGCATCAGCGCCTGCCGCGAAGGAGAAGCCGCTGTGGCATTCAGCGCCACGATTCCAGCGATGCCGCACATGCTCGGTCAATCTCCGCCTTCGGCGGACAGCAAAGGCCGCGCGTGAAGATAGTGGGCCGCCCTTCGTTTCGCTTCGATGTCCTTGAACACTTTCTGAAGCTGGGGCTCGGTGAGGCCAGCAACCGCCGCGAGCTCATTGCTGGCGACCCCGTGGTTCAGGCCGTAGAGGCATAGATCCATCAGGTGATAGGGCAGCGCGAAATAGAATTCTTCCTGGCTTTGGGTCATGGAAAAGGTGTCGGTGGTCGGTGGCCGCTGCCGGATTTCATCATCCACCTCGAGATATTCCGCGAGTTGATAAACCTGGGTTTTGTAAAGGTGAACGATCGGCATCACGTCGGCGGCTCCGTCGCCCTGCTTGACGAAAAAGCCCTGGTCGTACTCGAGGCGATTTGGAGTGCCGACAACCGCGTATTTGAGGCGGTCGGCGTGATAGTATTCCGTCATCTTGCGCAGGCGCTGCTTGTAGTTTGTCGCAGCAACGATCTGCAGATAGGCAGCTGGCGGCAGACGCACGGTATCTACTTTACCCTGCGGATCCTGGACCGTGAGGCGGGTTATATTGAGCCCGCTGCTCTCCAGAACCGACGCGATCACCAGCTTGCATTTCCACCCTTCCCCATAGTCGGGAACGACGGTCTGGATCGCATCGATCTGCCGGCGGTAGGCCCCAATGGCCTCCAGTGCCGGTGCTATGTCCTCAAGGACGCTTTCAATGCCAAGCTGTGCCGCGACGCGGCGGCCAAGTCTCAGGGAGTCGCCGGAAGAATCCCGCTCCGGCATGAACAGTCCCAGGACCTTGTCTTTCCCGAACGCGCGCATGCACAAGGTCGCGACGACGGAGCTGTCGATACCGCCGGAAAGACCGACAACCACGCCGCGACGATGCAGGGTGCCGAGAACCTGAGTGCGCAAGGTGTCAACGATGCGATCGACCTCCGCGCGGGCATCGAGCGTCAGCATGTCCTTGCTGAATTCCGGAATTATGTCGATGACAAGTCCTCCCTTTTGCGAGATTCGGCGGGGGAATAGGTCTGCACGATGGCCGTCTCGATAAGCGGACGGTTGGTGGCAAGGTTTGGTTCGACGACAAGGTCGATGTGGCTGCCCGTGATCGAAATGACGTCCAGGTGTGCCAAGACGCTGTCCCAGCCCAAGGCCCGCGGCATTCCCTCCCTGCGACATCGGAACAAGGTACCGGAGAGGGGCAGAGCCGGTTTCGGTGCCTCAAGCCATTGGAAGAATGACTTCGCCCTTAAAACCTCCTGCAGTTCCAGTTTGGTCCTGAAGATCGTCGGGTTGAACTCTCCATTGGCAAATCTGTCCAGAATCCTGGCCAGACGCGCTTCGCCGCCCACGGCGACGGTGATCTTCGCAAGGGCTCTGCAAGCCATCCGATGCGCGGATATGCGGTTGGTGCGAATACGATAGAACGTACGGGTAAGTGTCTCCCAATGGTTGCTCGGCTCGTCCAGAAGGCTCGTGTCGAGGATGCCCAGGAACCGCACCGTTCGCCCGGCCTTCATGAGCCGTGCGGCAACCTCGAATGCAACCGCGCCACCCAGAGAATGGCCGAGAAGTCGCACGGGGCCCGCAGGTTGGATGCGGCTTATCTGCTCGAGTGCGGCGCCAGCCATGGCGCTGAGGGTGTTGTGTCCGTCCAGTATCGCCGCAAGGCTCGGATATCGGATCGGGTTTACACGGGCGACTTTCCCTATGGCGGCTGCGAACGCAGCCAGGCTCGGACCATAGCCAACGGACCCTGGAAACAGGAAAAGAACCGGGGGGTGGTGCTTCTTTTCGCGCCCTTCGCCCGACCGTGCAGAGACGACCGCCTCAACCATCTCGTCCAAGCTCATGCCGACGGTGAATGCTTCGAGGCCCAGCTCTTGCCCGATGGCGTTTTCGATCGCCATCACGCAGTGCAGCAGCTGCAGCGAATCTCCTCCAGCATCATCCCAGTTTCCCGTGGCAGTGCCTGTGTTGAGAACCTGCGTCCACGCGTGCTGCACTATTTGACGCGTGTCCTTTGCTCCTCCGGCGGGCGGAGCATCGAGAGTGGACGACCGGGCGACTCGCGCCCTCCTTCCGTGCGAACGATCTATCTCGGCCAGTGTTGCCAAATCGACCTTACCTCCCGACAGGCGTGGGATTGCGTCAACGGGGTGCAATCGCAAGGGACGCAATGGTGCCGGCAAGGTCATTCTGAGGAGCTGGCGAAGGTCGTCTGCAAAAGCGCCGCCTGCGAAGCGCTGGGGAACCGCGAAGGCGATGAGTTCCTGCGCGGCCGTTACCATCACCACGGCATCCGCCACCGAAGGCGCGCAACGCAAGACCCGTTCGAGTTCGGCGGGCTCGATGCGTCGACCATTGATCTTGATCTGGCGCCCTTTGCGGCCGACGATCCTCAAGATGCCATCATCGTCGAGCCGAACGAGGTCCCCGGTCGAAAAAAGCCGAGCCTCGGGATCGTCGGGGTCCGGCTGCGCGGGAACGACCACACCGTTCTCCCAATGACCAAGCAGGACATAGCGGCTTTTGATCAGAAGCTCTCCACTTTCGCCTGGCCCTACATTGCGCTCCGCTTCGTCGACGATAGCGAATGTCATACCAGGGAGCAGCCTGCCGACGGGAACCGACGCGTCTTGCTCGGGCCAGTCAGGCGGCAAGAACCATTGCGAACCGATGGTTTCAGTCGATGAGTAGCCGATCTGGATCAGACACTGGTCCGAAACGGCTTTGCGCAGCAAAGCGATGTCCATCCATGACACTTTCTCCCCACCGATCCGGGCCACTCTGAGCGGCCAGGAAGCGTCGGCGGGCGCCTCAGCCAGGAGGGCTCGAAGCAGTGCCGGCACAAGATAGGCGATCGTCACACCTTCGGACTGCAATCGAGCGCGCGTAGCGCGCAGGCCGACAGCCTCCACCTCGAGAAGATGCAACGTGGCGCCCGTCAGCAGCGCCGCAAAGATCTCCCGGCAACCGGCGATCGTGGCTGGCCCGGTCAGCGGCAGGAAAACGTCATCCGCGCTGATATGGCACGCATCGACATATTGCCGGACCCGCCATAGCAGGCTGCGTTGGCTGTTGACGATTCCCTTGGGGCGCCCGGTGCTGCCCGAAGTGTAAAGCACCAATGCGGGCGCATCGACCGAAACCATAGGGGGCTTATGCTGCTGTTCTGGGTGTTGATCGTTGGACGCCACGGCGGCCGCAATTTCGATCCAGACGATCTCTTGGGCCAATTCGACCGGGCGAACATTTTCGGCGCCTATAATCGCGCCGAGCCCCGCGGCACTGACTATATCGAAAATGCGAGAGGCGGGATCTCTTGTGTTGAGCGGGACCGAAGGCCGTCCCGCCGCCATGGTCGCCAACATCGCCACAGGATACCAAGCGGAGTTTGCTTGCAGGATGCCGATGGCCTGCCCTTCGGGGACGACGGCAGCGATATGAGTTGCCAGCGTCTCGACCGCCCGGAAAAGCTCAGAAAAAGTCAGGCGGTTCGCGCCGTCGCTGATTGCGAGCTTGTCAGGATACCGCCTGGCGACATCTCCAAGGTGGTCGAAGATTGGAGTGTCCGCAAATTTGGCACCCATCTGTCGGTAACGGCGCCAGACTGGCCCCCCTTGGTCAAGATCATATTCGGGAACGACTGACCACTTTCGGGTGGGTCGCAGATCCACCTGTAGGTTTTGATTTGCCACTTCCGAATGCAAACACACTGAGGACATTCAGGGCCCCGCCAAGCTGACGGTCGAACATCGCTCGCCGCGGAGATCTTTTCATCAATCATTCGGATGATGCCTCGATCTTGCCTAGCCAGCGCTTCCCGAGCGTCCTTCAGAAGTTTTGCCATCTGTGTCCAGCACCGGTCGTTTTTCCTTGCAAGCTCCGTCGAGCGCAAGACGGCTTGCCCAGGCGAACGGAGCGATCGGCATCTCCGCTAGAATCCGGGCTCGGTGCCCAGATTCACTGACTGGAACAATCATTCAAATGAACGTTGGTGTGATCTGAAATCCGGCTAAGCTTGATCCGTAGGGGAATGACTGCTCGTTCGGAGACGCTTGAGCATATGATCATCGAGTTGTTTGGGCCGCCCGGCGCGGGTAAAACCACGCTGCTTCGCGGCCTCTGCCAAGGGCTGGCGAGACACGGCATCAATGTGAAGACAGTAAATGGGTATCGCCTGATTGAACCTGGATCGGCTCAGGATGACGCTCCGGAAATCCGCCATGGCATAGGAAGAATTGGCAAAAAGATTGCCACATCCGGTCCTATCTTGCTGTCGACCTTGCCAAAGGACAGTGTCGCGGCCCGGCTTCTGGCATCGATCCCTCTTCGAAGCCGCGTGTGGTCATGGCGAATGAAGGTCGACATCGCCCAACTGTGCCAGTCCTGGCGCCAAGCGCGGGAGTCGCCCGGTTGCTTCATCTTCGAAGAGGGCATGATTCAGGCTTTGTGTGCGCTGGGTGTGCTGGCTAGAACTCCAAGCCTCGACGCGGTCCGCGAGTGCCTGGCGTTCCTGCCGCGGCCGGATCTCGTTGTGCAACTCGACGCGCCCCAGGAAACGTTACGCCGCCGTCTTGTGGATAGGCATGCGCAGCAACCGCTCCTCGAGGTTATGCTGTTCGAACTTGGCGTGGACAAAGGATTAAGGCAGGCCGAAATCTCAAGAGAGGTCGGCGAGTGCCTGCGCCAGGACCGATGGCCGTTGATACAAGTCAATGGTGCTGAACCTCACGACGTGGACGGGATCGTCGCGCGCGTTCTGGGAGAGCATGTTGGTCATGCTGCCTAGGCTGGCCCATGACCTATGATCCATGACACATTTATGCATTTGGCGCCAAGCCGGGCAGCATCTGCCGCCAAGCGCGCAATCATGTCGAATCGTGCTGATCGAGCACTTCGAGCATGGTCGTCAACATGCTTCCGACTTCCTCAGAGATTTCCTCGGGGCGGATTCCCGCTCTGATGGCATCCGCCGTTGCTTGGTCCGCAAGTTTCGCCGCAAGAGCCGGATCGGCCTTGGTGTAGAGTGGGATCTTATCCTCTACCCATTTCTGCAGGAATTCGATGCCGCGCGCGCTCATACCAAGTACAAGCTCGGCGGGGCTTCTTGGTTCCGTCAGCCATATTCAAGAACGTCAGACCATCTTGCTCAGGCTGACGTCCCACGGTCACGTCACGATGAACGAGGACGCCGTCAGAGCCAGATGTGGCGATAGAGTGGCAAATTGGATCTGATGTGCGCCGCCCGAGCCGTCGCTGTCAAAGGAAAGCGCGCCGGTCGTGCTGTTATAGACGATGTGATCGCCGCTGTCGTGCGCGGCCCTGCCGGCGTAAAACGCCGAAGAGGGAAGGGCGCCTGTATGCAGGCCGGCAAACACGGTGTGGTCGAGTTGGATCTTGTCGTGGCCCACTTTGAAATCGGTGACCTTGTCGATATTGCCGACCTTGAGAGCCGAATCGAAGACAAAGACGTCGTTGCCGCCATGTCCGGTCAGAACGTCTCTCCCGCCACCGCCGTTGATAGTGTTGCTCCCGGAATTGCCATCGATGGTTTGGGCGAATTCGTTTCCCGTGAGCTTGATGGCGGCAGTTCCCAATTTGCTGGTGGTCGCAAGATGCTCGACCTGCGAGCCGGCCGACAGCGCGTAGCTGACCGATGCCAGCACGCTGTCGTTGCCGCTGTGCCGCAGTTCCACCACCTTGTCGCCGGCGTTGTTGACATAGTAGGTGTCGTTGTAGCCGCGGCCCATCATCGTGTCCGCGCCAGCGGTGCCGCGAAGCACATCCGCGCTACCCGTGCCGTAGAAAATGTGATCGCCGGTGCTGGTCGGAGGGACACTTGTGGGCGGAGGCGCTGTGCTGGTAGGCGGCGGCGTCGGTTCGCTGGCCGAAGGACCGCTTGCGGTGCTCTGGTTGTGTTGAAGGAACAGAGCCTGCAGCGTCGGCGAGCTCTCAAGCGCCGTGTCGCCCTGTTGAGAACCCCAAGCATAGGCATAGTCGAAGGCCGGCGAAGGCGCTACCTTGGCCCAGTGGTCCAACATGGTCTTTTCCTGAGCAACGCTGGGCAGGACATAGCGACCGCCCGTGTCGGTCGTCCAGTCGCCGCCGCCGAAGGTCTGATACACGGGAACGACCTGACTGAGCGGGATGCCCGAGGCGACGGCCGCCGCCACAGTCCTGTCGATCATGTTGTAATCAATCGTGCTTGTTCCGGTCCGTACCGGGTAGGGATCCAAGCCGTAATAGTCGATATGCGTGTTGGCAGGATTGAAGGTGTTTGAAAAGTCGGGGTTAGCGGAAGACCCCATGTTCATCATTGTTATGAAGGTCTTGGCGCCGGGCAGGTGGCTGTGGATCCAGTCTGACTCCGCCTTCAGATCAGCGGCGGTGGCATAAGTTCCCCATTTGCCGGTCGGGTCCGGCTCATCGACGAGGAAGAAGCCAAACACTTTCGGATTGCCGATGAAGGGCGTGACCTTCTGGATAAAGGAGGAGGTTGCACCATCTGCTTCATTGAGCCACACCAGGCCTTTCTGGCCGGCCGGCAAGGCGTTGAGCTGGTCCAAGGAAGATACATCAACAAGATTGAATCCGGCTTTCGCGACCTCGGAGGCCGACCCGCCCGAGGCGTAATGGAGTGTTGTCATTGACATACCCTTCGTCCGATTCGGTAGGCGCCCCACACCTGCCTAGGGAAAGGATCCATTAGCGACAAATCAAATACCGGCGTCCCTTGATAGAATCTTTGATCATCGTCCGGAAAACACAACAGCCTCGATGCTACGCAGAGGTATGTAGATGATCCAAGTATGGGGTGCTCAAGCCTGCAACGAAAGCATTGCAGGAAGTCTGCCGGAGCGCCTTGTGCGTTTGCAGTGGCGGCAATCGGCCAATGCGCGCTTGGGTTGCGCGAGCCACCGCCCAAATGCGGTTGTGTGCGTCAAGTTCTGCAAAATGGGGCGGCCATGATGCTGGTCATGCGGCTTGGCGCAGAGCGAGCTTCTTGTGCTCGCG
>NZ_JAMYSB010000039.1:0-29112 GCF_040321695.1 Mesorhizobium sp. M0292 | reverse complement strand
GATGTTTGCCCCTATTGCCCTTCCTATGTCCGTTCGCGGCGGTTGCCAGGTGGTGGCCCCACACCCGACGGGCGTGGGGGCGGCCCCCCACACCCCCACCCCGGGGGCGGGATGTTTGGGGGGGCCCCCGGGGGGGGCGCCCCGGGCGCAGGGAGATACGCCCTATTTCTTGATCACGGCGTTGGCCTTGGCAGCCGCTTCCTTCAAGCCTGCCTCGGGGTCGCCGCCGAGATAGATCTTCTGCATGGCATCCGAGGTGATCTGGGCGACTTCTTCCCAGCCGGGGATGACCGGTGCAAAGCGGGCGTCGGGCAGCAGCGCGGTGAACGCTGCCAGATCGGCATTGTTGACGTAATAGTCCATCTTGGCCTCTTCCTTGTTCACCGGCAGGAAGCCTTCCCCTTGCGTGAACTTGGCGCGCTGTTCGGTGGTGAACAGGAAGTCGAGCAGCTTCCAGGCCTCATCCTTGTTCTTGGAATTCTTGAACATGATGATGGAATCGGTGACGCCGTACGTGCCGCGCGCGCCGGTCGGTCCGGCGGGGATAGCGGCCACGCCATATTTCAGGTTCGGCGCCTCGTCCTTGATCTGGTTGGACAGGAAGGGCGCGGTGATCATCATGCCGACCTTGCCCTGCTTGAACAGGTTCTGGACGTCCTCGCGGTTGTTGGAGGTGACGCCGGGTTCCGTCAGGCCTTCGTCGATCATCGACTTGTAAAGCTTGGCGGCTTCGAGCGCGCCCGGCGTGCCGAGGCCCGACGTGCCGTCCTTGTTGAGGATCTCGGTGCCTTGCGACCACATCGCATAATAGTAATAGACGTCGGTCTCGATCTCCTTGCCCTGCAGGCCGAAGCCGAACGTGCCGGTGCCCAGCGCCTTGATCTTGCGCGCATCCTCCTGCAACTCGGTCCAGGTTGCCGGCGGGTTGGCGATTCCGGCCTTCTCGAACAATTCCTTGTTGTAGTACATGGCGCGCGCCGAGGCCGCGATCGGCAGGCCATAGGTCTTGCCCTCCATGATCGACGGCGACAGGAAGGTGTCGATGAAGCGGTCCTTGAAGTCTGGCTTGATGTAGCCGTCGAGCGCCTCGGCGACATCCTGCTGGACGAAATCGATCAGCCAGCGGGTGCCGATGATCGACAGGTCGGCATTGGTGCCGGCCGTGATGTCGGTGGTCAGCTTCTGCAGCAGCACGTCCCACGGCACAACTTCGAACTTGACGGTGATACCCGGGTTGGCTGCCTCGAATTCCTTTTTCACCGCTTCGAAATACGGGCCGGTCTTGGCGCTGTATTCGGCGACGGTTACGCGCACCTCGCCGGCATCTGCCTGCGCGGCCAGGGCGAGCAGGCTCATTCCGGCCATCAGGCCGACAGTCCATTTTGCAAGCTTCATTCGATCTCTCCCTTTTGATTGCGTCTGCACTCTTGCGGCTTTGGGGCGGCCAAGGCTTTATGTGACTTTCCTACATTATCCATGATTTCGCGCTGTGCAAGCGGATTATCCTGTTGCTTAATTACATTTCTTAAAATAGCGTTTCCGACTATCGTAGATCCCAGGGAGGCGCGCAGGGTGGTTTCAACGGCCGAATTCGCGGGCAAGACCGTGCTGGTGACCGGCGCCGGCGGCGGGCTCGGCTCGGCTATTGTGGCGCTGCTGGCCGAACGAGGCGCGCGGGTCGTCGGCTGCGACCAGTCGCAAGATGCGTTGCGCAGCCCACACCTGGCGTCGCGTCACGCCTTCGACCTCCTCGACCGGGCTTCCATCGAGGCGGCGATACCAGCGATCCTTGAGAAAGATGGCGTTCCCGACATGCTGATCAACAATGCCGGCTGGACGCGCGCAGAGACGCTTGCCGCATTGACACCCGATAAGATTGAGCACGAGCTCGACCTCAATCTGACCGGGGTGATGCTGTTCGCCGATCCACTGATCAAGGCGATGGCCGCGCGCGGTTCGGGCAGCGTCGTCTTCATCTCTTCCGTCAACGCCATCGCCCATTTCGGCAACCCGGCCTATGCCGCAGCCAAGGCCGGCATCAATGCCTATGCCAAAGCGATCGCTGTGGAACTCGGCCGCAACGGGCTGCGCGCCAATGTCGTCTGCCCCGGCTCGATCCGCACCGCCGCATGGGACCATCGGCTGGCCAAGAACCCGGATGTTCTCGGCAAGCTCAAACGGCTCTATCCGCTCGGCCGCATCGTCGACGCCACGGAAGTGGCCGAAGCAGTGGCCTTCCTTGTTTCGGATCGCGCATCGGGGATAACCGGCGCGGTGGTGCCGGTCGACGCTGGACTGACCGCCGGCTTCCTGCCCTTCATCGACGACATATTGGGAGCCTGACCATGACCGATGTCGAGTTCCGCGACCTGTCGAAATCCTTCGGACGCCACAAGATCCTCGAAAACATCAGCCTCGACATCAAGAGCGGCGAGTTCGTCGTGCTGGTCGGCCCTTCCGGCTGCGGCAAGTCGACCTTGCTGCGCATGCTGGCCGGGCTGGAGCCGATCACCTCAGGCGACCTCTTGATCGGCGGAATGCGCGCCAACGATTTGCCGCCACAGCAGCGCAATATTGCAATGGTCTTTCAGTCCTATGCGCTGTTTCCGCATCTGAAAGCGGCCGACAATATCGGCTTCGGCCCAAAGATCCGCGGCGAAAGCCGCACGGCAATCGACGACAAGGTGAAAAAGGCCTCCGGCGTCCTCAACCTGTTCTCCTATCTCGACCGCTATCCCCGGGAGTTGTCGGGCGGCCAGCGCCAGCGCGTCGCCATGGGCCGCGCCATCGTGCGCGAACCCTCGGTGTTCCTGTTCGACGAGCCGCTCAGCAATCTCGACGCGCAACTGCGCGTGCAGATGCGCACCGAGATCAAGGCGCTGCACCAGCGGCTGAAATCGACCATCGTCTACGTCACCCACGACCAGATCGAGGCCATGACCATGGCCGACCGCATCGTGGTGATGGATCGCGGCAAGATCCAGCAGGTCGGCGCACCGCTGGAACTCTACGACCGCCCCGCCAACAAATTCGTCGCCTCCTTCATCGGCTCGCCGTCGATGAGTTTTGTCTCCGGCGCCCTGAAGACGACGCCCGAGAAAAGCTGGTTCGAATCGGCCGGCGGAGGGCGACTGGCGCTCGGCAGCAAGACGGTGCCGGCTGGCAGCACGGTCGAGGCCGGCATACGGCCCGAACACTTCGTCATCGGCGAGGCTGTCGACGCGATGGCGATCAAGGTCGACGTCGTCGAGCCGACCGGCTCGGAAACCCATGTCTATGGCGCCATCGGCGCTGACACGGTGCGCGCCGTATTCCGCGACCGGGTTCAGGTCAAGCCCGGCGAAATGCTGCCGGTCTCCGTCGCGCCGGGCAACATTCATCTGTTCGACACGGCAACAGGCCTGCCGCTATGAAGGCAGCGCTATGAAGACGACAACCCAGAAATGAAAACGCCGGCCGACATCATCACGCGCCTGCAGCTGATGTCGCAGGACGGCACCAAATCGGACCGCCGCCTGGCCGGCCTCGTGCTGACCGATCTCGACTTCGCCTCCAAGGCGGCAATCTCCGAGATTGCCGCGCGCGTCGGCGTCAGCGAGCCGACGGTCACCCGTTTCTGCCGCAATCTCGGCTGCGAGGGTCTGCGCGATTTCAAATTCTACCTGGCGCAGGCGATCGCCATTGGCGGCCAGTATTTATCGCCCGAACCGCTGAACCGGGACGCGCGCGAGCAGCGCATTGCGTCGGCCATCACCGAAGCGGCAATCGCCGCCATCCAGCGCGCCAGCGAAAACCTCGACATGAAGACGCTGGTGGGCGTGGCCGCGCGCATCGTCAGTTCGGGCAATGTGCTGTGCATCGGCTCCGGTGGCATTTCCTCGATGATGGCGACCGAGATGCAGAACCGGCTGTTTAGGCTGGGCGTGCCGGTGCTGGCGCAGATCGACGGGCAGTTGCAGCGCATGTATGCCGCGGTCGCCACATCGGAGACGACGTTGATCGCGTTCTCGGTGTCCGGCTATGCGCGATCGGTCATCGACGCCGTGCAGGTCGCCCAGCAATATGGCGCCACCACCATCGCCGTAACCCCGCCGGAATCAGCGCTCGCCAAGGCCGCCGATACCGTCATCCAGTTCCAGTCGCTGGAGGACGGCAACATCTACAAGCCGACCTCGTCGCGCTATGCTCTGCTGTCGATCGTCGACATGATCGTCACCTCCGTGGCCGAGACGCGCGGACCCAGGGTTCTCGAAAACCTGCGCCGCATCAAGCAGAGCGTGAACACGCTGAAGGTCGATGATCCCAAATTGCCGCTGGGGGATTAGCCGGCGATCGCCTTGATGCTCGTCACCAGCACCGCCGGGTCGCCGAGCATGCGCAGCGTCTTCATGCGAGCGGTGGCGCCAGCAACGACCGACACCGCCGATGCAGGAACGCCCAGCGCCTTGGCGACAAGTCTTTGCAATGCTTGATTGGCGGCGCCATTCTCCGGCACGGCGCGCACGCGGGCTTTTAGGTGGCAGCGCCCGTCGGCCGCCGTCTCCGCGCCTTCGAGCCTGTCCACCGCTGCCTTGGGCGTCAGCCGCACGAACAGGTCGATGCCGTCCTCGCGCAGACGGTACGGCAAGCTGGTGGCAGAGGTCACATCGGCCCGATGCCGAACATCGGCTGAACGGTGTAGTTCAAGAACATGCTGATAAATGTCAGCGCCAAAAGCAGAATGATTGGTGAAATGTCTACACCGCCGAGGTCGGGCAGAAGGCGGCGAATCGGTCGCAAAGCCGGCTCGGTCAGTCGATAGAGCGTGGTACCGATGGAGTTGACGAGCTGATTGCGTGAATTGACGACGTTGAAGGCGTAAAGCCACGAGAAGATGGCCGCGCCGATTATGATCCACCAATAGATACTTAGTGCGGCATGCAGCGTGTAAAAGACGGCGACCATCAGTAGCTCCTTGCGAACGCACGACATGTAGCCACTGCATCCGGAACCGGCAAGACCCGCTTTCCCAAGTGCGCCATGCCGCTATCTTGGTGAGCCGTTTCGTCTTGACAGGAAACCGCAGCCTTCGATAAATGCGCCATCCGCTGGACGGGGCTGTAGCTCAGCTGGGAGAGCGCGTCGTTCGCAATGACGAGGTCAGGAGTTCGATCCTCCTCAGCTCCACCAGCGGATTTTTCGTGCCTGTCGACACATCTGACTTCCGAGACGTCTCGTCAAAGCCCCGTCTTCGCTGCGAGATAGGGCGCCAGGGCAAGCGAGTAGCTGGCGGTCAGATGATGACTGTCCCGCCAGACGATGATGTTGCCGACAACTGCCGGGCATAGTTGCGGCCCGCAAATCGCATCGACCATATCGATAGCGCGCACATTTTTCTGTCCCTCCGCGGCGAGCGCCAACACGTTGCTCCGCTCAATATCGCTCAGTTTGGTGACGCATTTCGTTGGCGTCGAACTCAGGCATTCGCCCGGGTCGAATTTCATATAGGGCGTGTTGCGGATGGCAACGATTTGCGAGCCGGCGTCCGTCAGCCCGCCCCAGAGACTTCGCAGCCCCTTGATCATCACGTCTTGCTGAACCGCTCCGTAATTGGACTGGCTGGTGAAGATCAGATCCGGTTTCAGCTTTAGGATCTCGGCCAGCACCTTTTCGTGCCACTGCGCGCATAAGATGTTGGGTTTGCCATCCGCCGTGATGGCCACGCGGGTGAATGGGCAGGCGGATTTTGTAAAGGTAACCAGTTTGAAGTTGCGGTCCTTTGCGATCTTGTCCAGAGCCGGCACCCACTGGGCTGCATGAGAATCTCCCACCAGAACCATTGTTTTCGCACCCGTGGGATCGCCTAGAGAGCATCGTTTGGGCTCCGAGCTTTCCTCCTGGTGGCACTTCCTTGCATACACGACCGGCACGTCCCGCCTCAGCCGGGCCAGCGGCGGCAGAAGGTTCACACCGTCCGGGACCACGGCGCCGGAGACGAGAGCGGCGGGCCCAGGGTAGGAAGGCGTGCCGATCAGCGCGGTGTCGATGCGTTCGGTCTTCAGAAAGAGCAGCAGGCTGCCGGATGCGGCCACGCATGTGAGAACTGCCGCGGTGCCGTATCCCAGCGGCTTCCGCCAGGCGCCGCCCCGAGCTTGCCGGTAGCGCTGCTCAACATATCGATAGGACAGATCCGATAGAAACAGGGTCGCCGCAATCAGGCCGAAACCGCCGGCAAGGGTCAGCGAATGACCCTGCGCCTGGAAGATGGTGATCAGCGGCCAATGCCATAGATAGACCGAGTAGGAGCGATCGCCGATGAAACGAAGTGGCAACGAATCGAGCCCACGAAACCGGCCGACTCCAACCTCGCCAGCCAGGATGACCAGCACTGTGGCCAAGGTCGGCAACAACGCAATGACGCCGGGAAATGGAGTTGCAGCGGAAAACAGCAAGGCGGACGCAACGATGCCCAGGATGCCGGCGATCGCCAGCCACTGTCTAGTGAGTGCCGCCAGTCGAAACTGGTGTTCGGTCAGCACCAGCAGACCACCCAGCGCCAATTCCCACAGGCGGGTATGGCTGACGAAATAGGCCTGGGCCGGATCCGTCGCCGTCAAAACGACAGAGGCAACAAGTGATGCCGCGAAAATGACCGACAACGCCCCGATCAAGCAGGCCCTCAGCGGAAGGTCACGGCGGCGCGCCAGCCAGATCACGCCGATCATCACCAACGGCCAGGCGATGTAGAACTGCTCTTCGATGGAAAGCGACCAGTAGTGTTGCACCGGGCTCGGCAAGGTGTCGGCCTCGAGATAGCTGACCGCAATCGAGGCCAGCCGCCAGTTCTCGACATAAAGAGCGCTCGCCACGATCTGGTTGCCTATTTCCTCCCAGCGCGCCTTTGAGATGAAAAGCAGCGTGCCCAGCAATGCGACCAGCAGCACCAGGGTTGCTGCCGGCAACAACCGTCGCACCCGTCGCGAGTAGAATTCGATCAGTGAAATCCGGCCGCCGCGCAGCGCCATCTGCGCCAGCAGGCCCGTGATCAGATAGCCAGAGATGACGAAAAAGACGTCGACGCCGACATATCCGCCAGGCAGCACATCCGGCCATATGTGATAGACCACGACAAGCGCGACCGCCAAGCCGCGCAGCCCCTGTATTTCGGGTCGAAACCGACGGTTCTGATCGATTGTCACCGGATATCCCCAACAGTCTCAGCCGGCCTGGATCAACCGGCGAGTCCCCGCCACGATCTTCATAAGGGCAGAGTGCCGTGAAGCAAGAGCCGATCGCAGCAGCTCATTCTCTTTCCGTCTCCAGCCCGCTCACCAGCGTGTCGACGAAACCCAGCAGCTCACTTTCGAGGTCGGTGGACGCCAGGCCAATGAAACGGTCTTCGAGCGAGATGGTGACGATCCCATGCACGGCGGAGAACAGCGTGCGGGCGCGCGCCAGCAGGTCGGGCGTGTCCAGCGCCGGGAGCAGCTGGGCCAGCGGCTCAACCAGATGCTGGATCAGCACCGCATGTTCGGCCAGATGCCATTCGGGCACCGCCACGCCTGGCGCCATACGGTGCTCGAACAGCGCCTTCCACGCCATGCGGTTGTCGCGGGCGAAGCCGAGATAGGCCTTGGCCAGCGCCTTCAGCCTTGCCCTAGGCTCGGCGACGCCGGTCGCCTCTTGCTGCAGGGCCGCCCCCAGCCTGGCCAGTGTGATCGAATTGACGTGCAGGATGAGCTCGTCCAGGTCGGCGAAGGCGGTGTAGAGCGCGCCCAGCGCGCAGCCGGCATCGGCCGTGATGTCGCGCGCACGCAGACCGGCGAGCCCCGAGGACTGGATGCGCGCTTGCGCGGCCTCGATCAGCCTGCCTTTGAGGTCCTCGCGTTTGGCGTCCCGTTTTGCGGTCATTAACCTTCTCTTATGCGCAATCATGAACACCGTTCATTTTCTCCTTGAACGCCGTTCACAATGTGCTACTTTGCCTCGTGAACAACGTTCATAGAGGAGAAACGGAAATGTTGAAACAGTTTTTTGCTCTCGTTCGCGGCCGAAGCTACGAAGCCGCCGAGGCGGTCGTCGACCGCAACGCGCTGATAATCCTGCGCCAGCAGATCCGCGATTGCGCCGACGCTATCGCGGCCGCCCGCCGGGCGGTTGCAATTGCCGTCGCCCAGAACGAACAGGAAGTCGCGCAGTTCAAGAAGCTTGTCCTCCGCATCGACGATTTGGAGAAGCGCACGATCGCCGCGATCGAGCAGGGACAGAATGAACTGGCCCGCGAAGCCGCCGAAACCATCGCCATGCTGGAAGCCGAACGCGACGCCTCCGCCGAGGCGCAGAAAAGCTTCGGCACCGAGATCGAGCGTCTCAAGCGGATTATCCGCGTCTCCGAAATGCGCCTGCGCGAATTGCAGCGCGGCCAGCGCATCGTTGCCGCGGTCGACTCGACCCAGCGCCTGCGAGAAAGCGCGCCCGACTCCAGCCTGTCGGCGCTCAGGGACGCAGAGGAGACGCTGCTGCGCCTGCGCACCAGGCAAAAGCAGATCGACGCCACCGCGGCCGCCATGGCCGAGATGGAACAGTCGGGCGATCCTGCCGCGGTCTCAGAGAAGCTTGCGGCCGCCGGCTGCGGCGCGCCGCTGAGAAGCAGCGCCGACGCCGTGCTCGAACGGCTCACGAAGACCATGACCAAGCCGGCCTGATCGTACCCGGCCTGATTGTTATCCAGTCTGATTGTATCCGGCCTGATTGTATCCAGCCTGAAACAGACCCACGCCCAACCAACCTGACCTTGAAACGGAAGGACCATATCGATGACCCCGAACACCTATTCCCCCAAGGACTCAAGCGCCTGGAAGACCTTCACCATGGCCAGTTTCGCCGTTGCCGCCACGATGATGGCCGGCGGCATCTACTTCATGGAGGCGAGCTTCGCCGCCAAGGGGTTTTACGCCATGGCCGCCATCATGCTCGTGCACACCTCGATCACCATCACCAAGACGCTGCGCGACTCGGAAGAGGCAAGCCGCTTCATCAACCGGCTGGAAGACGCCAAGACCGAGAAGTTGCTGATGGAAGTCAGCCGCAGTAACGAAGTGTAACCGGGTTCCCGCTAAACAAGGCTCAACGCGCAAGACCGCTGATCAATCCAGCCAGGATTTTAATCGGTCTTGCCCAATGGAAGTCGCCGCTATGGAAATCGCCCCGATCAACCGACCGACAGCTCATCTGATGACGTCCAGGCGCTTTGCGCCCTTGTTCTGGACGCAGTTCCTGTCCGCCTTCAACGATAATTTCCTCAAGAACACGCTGGTGTTCCTTATTCTGTTCACGCTGGCGGCGGACCAGGCGGCATCACTGGTCACCTTGGCGGGCGCCGTCTTCATGGCCCCCTTCCTGCTCCTGTCGGCGCTCGGCGGCGAGCTCGCCGACCGCTTCGACAAGGCTCTCATAGCCAAGCGTCTGAAATTCGCCGAGATCGCCGCGGCGGGTGTCTCCGTCGTCGGCATCGCCCTGTCGTCCATTCCCGTGCTGATGACGGCGCTGTTGATGTTCGGCGTTATCTCGGCGCTGTTCGGACCGATCAAATACGGAATCCTGCCCGATCACCTCGAACGCAAGGAACTGCCCAAGGCCAACGCCTGGATCGAGTCAGCCACGTTTGCCGCGATTCTCGGCGGCACCATAGCCGGCGGCGTCGTTTCCGCCGATGGCATCGGCGTCGCGGTGTTCGGACCGATCATGATGGCGCTCGCCGTCGGTTGCTGGCTCGTCAGCCGCTATATCCCGTCCACCGGTTCGGCGGCGCCCGACCTTGTCATCGACAAGAACATCTTCCGCTCGACCTGGCGCCGGGTCGCCGAATTGCGCACCGACACGCGCATCTGGCGCGCCGGCCTGATGACGTCGTGGTTCTGGCTGATCGGCGCCATCGTGCTCTCGCTCCTGCCGGTCCTGATCAAGGATTCGCTCGGCGGCAACGAAATGGCCGTCACCGTCTACCTCGCCGTGTTCGCCGTCTCGATCGCCATCGGTTCGGCCATCGCCGCCTGGATGTCGCAGGGCCGCATCGTGCTGTTGCCGGCACCGGTCGGCACGGCGCTGCTCGCCCTGTTCGGCCTGCATCTCGCCTGGACCATCTCCGGCATGACGCCGTCGCCCCAGGCGGAAACCATTGGCGCATTCTTCGCCGGCCCAAACACGATCCGCGTCGCCATCGACCTCGCCGGCATGGCCATTGCAGCCGCTTTCCTGGTGGTGCCGACCTTCGCCGCCGTGCAGGCCTGGTCGCCCGAAGCGCGGCGCGCCCGGGTCGTCGCCGCCGTCAGTATCGTCAATGCCGGTTTCATGACTGGCGGCGGCATCATCATGGCCCTGATCCAGACGAAGGTCTCGACCGGCGGCATCCTGTTCGGCCTCGTCGCGGCCAATGCGATTGCCGCCTGGCTGATGCTGAAATATTTGCCGACGAACCCCTTCCGTGACTTCGTCTCCATCCTGTTCCGCGCTTTCCTGCGCCTCGAAGTCGAGGGTATGGAAAACCTCAAGGCGGCCGGCAAGGCGCCGATCCTGGCGCTCAACCATGTCAGCTTCCTCGACGGTCCGCTCGCCTTGACGCTGACCGATGAGGAGCCGGTCTTCGCCATCGACTACACCATTGCCCAGGCCTGGTGGATGAAGCCGTTCATGAAACTTGCCCGCGCTTTGCCGCTCAACCCGGCCAAGCCGATGTCGACCCGCACGCTGATCAAGATCGTGCAGGGCGGCGATCCGCTGGTGATCTTCCCGGAGGGACGCATCACCGTGACCGGCGGCCTGATGAAGGTCTATGACGGCGCCGCCATGGTTGCCGACAAGACCGGCTCGATGGTTGTGCCGGTGCGCATCGACGGGCTGGAGAAGACCTACTTCTCGCGGTTGAGCTCGCAGCATGTGCGCCGCCGCCTGTTCCCGAAGGTCAAGGTGACCATTCTGGAACCGGTCAAGCTCGAGGTGCCGCAAGAGCTGAAGGGCCGCAAGCGCCGCGCCGCGGCGGGTTCCGCGCTCTACCAGGTGATGTCGGATCTCGTTTTCCGCACCCAGGACATCGACAAGACCGTACTGGAAAAGATCATCGAGACGGCGAACGAACGCGGCATGAATCAGCTCGCAGTTCAGGATCCGGTCACCGGTTCTCTCAGCTACAGCAAGCTGCTCACGGCTGCCGCCGTGCTTGGTGAGAAGTTCCAGAACCTTTATGCCGACCAGCAGACGCTGGGCATCATGCTGCCCAACGCCAACGGCTCTTGCGCGACGCTGCTCGGCGTCATGTCCGCCGGCAAGGTTCCGGCGATGATGAACTTCACCGCAGGTGCTGCCAATATTCTGTCCGCCTGCAAGGCCGCCGAAGTCCGCACCGTGCTGACGTCCCGCGCGTTCGTCGAACAGGCAAAGCTCGGCGCTGTAGTCGAGGAACTCGGTCGCTCGGTCGACATCGTGTGGCTCGACGATCTCAGAAAGACCATCAGTCTCAAGGATAAGCTGCTCGGCTTGCTGCGCAAGTCGACGCCGCGCGCGAAACGCAAGCCCGGCGATGCGGCGGTGATCTTGTTCACCTCGGGTTCGGAAGGCACGCCGAAGGGCGTCGTTCTGACCCACCGCAACATCCTGGCCAACGCCGCCCAGGCGGCGTCGCGTATCGACTTCCATTCGGGCGACAAGGTGTTCAACGTGCTGCCGATCTTCCACTCCTTCGGCATGACCGCGGGCACGGTGCTGCCGTTGATCTCCGGCGTGCCGGTCTATTTCTACCCCTCGCCGCTGCACTACCGCCTCGTGCCGGAACTGATCTACGGCTCGAACGCGACGATCATCTTCGGCACCGACACCTTCCTCTCCGGCTATGCCCGCACCGCGCACCCCTACGACTTCCGCTCGATACGCTATTGTTTTGCCGGCGCGGAGCCGGTCAAGACAGCGACGCGCATGACCTATATGGAGAAGTTCGGCGTCCGCATACTCGAGGGCTATGGCGTCACCGAGACGGCGCCGGTGATCTCCATCAACACGCCGATGTACAATCGCTCTGGAACCGTCGGCAAGATCATGCCCGGCATGGAATACCGCCTCGGTCCGGTCCCCGGCGTCGACGAAGGCGGCCGGCTGTTCGTGCGCGGCCCCAATGTCATGGCCGGTTATCTCCGGGCCGAGAAGCCCGGCGTGCTCGAACCGCTGGAGGACGGCTGGCATGATACGGGCGACGTCGTCGCTATCGACGAAGGCGGCTTCATCACCATTCGCGGCCGCGCCAAGCGCTTCGCCAAGATCGGCGGCGAGATGATCTCGCTCGCCGCTGTCGAAGCGCTGGCCGGCGAATTGTGGAAGGGCTCGCTGTCGGCGGTCGCCACGGTGCCCGACGCGCGCAAGGGCGAAAAGCTGATCCTCATCACTGAGGCATCCGGCGCCACACGAGCGGAATTCCTCGCCTACGCCAAGGCCAACGGCGCCATGGACCTGATGGTCCCGGCCGAAGTGCGGGTGGTCTCAAAGGTACCGGTCCTTGGCTCCGGCAAGCTCGACTTCGCCGCCGTGACAAAAATGGTGCGCGACGAAGAAGCCTCGAAGACCAAGGCCGCCTGACCCGGCTACGGCAACGGGCCGACGCAAGAGCCGGCCCGTTCAGTATGATCAACCCTTCGCATGCCGCTGCGAGATCAGCATCGCCATGCGCTGGACTGCCCGCAGCTCTATTTCCACGCCCGGCGACGATGCCAGCGCCGGCATGTTGAGCGCCACCACGGTCAACGGCTCGAGCGTCGCCAGCAGCACATGGGTCGCCTCAAATTTCTCGAACAGCCAGGCCAGCTGCTCGCGTATATCCTGGTCGACTGGCGCCCCCGGCTGCGTATCGGCGAGCGAGCGCACGGGCTCCTGCTCTAGTGCACGGGCCAGCACCTTCAGGTCGAAATCACCGAGGTCGGCTGCCGGCAGGATCAGCGCACCGTCGACAAGAATATGGCTCTGCAGGCCGCGCAGGAAGCGCGCCGAATCGGTGAGGTCGCCCTCGGCCATATGCTTCAGCAACGAGTCGCGGCGCTTCTCCGCGGTGAGGCTGACGCTGTCATTGTAGATGACTGCCAGCAGCGTCGCCGAAAGCACGATCACCACGCCCTGCACACTGCCGCGCCAGCCGAGATCGTCGATGCCGCCCAGCGCCAGCCCGGCGAAAACCGAGCTCAGCGTAATCACGGTAAAGGCGCCGATCGTGTCGCGATGGCCGAGGCTCGCGCGTCCAAGGCCGATCGTCAGCCAACACAGGAACAGGATGGCGATGCCGCCAAGCCGAACCGGCACTTCGAACAGGCCGGGCCGGTAGTCGGTGACCATGAACGGAATGATCAACAGCAGCGACAGCGCCATGCGCTCGACCGTGCGGTTTTCGGCCGCCGACAGGCTGTCGCGATCGCGCGTCATCACCAGCCAGCCGATGGCGAGAAAACCTCCGAACTGGAAGGCAAGTAGTACCGCCATCCGCCATGGCTCGGCAAAGCGTTCCGGGATCGGCGCCAGCAGTAGAAACAGCAGGGCGCCGCCGGCGGCAAAGAACTTTAGCGCAAACGGCGCATGCCGGCGCAACAGCCCCTCGGTCAGCAGCAGTGCGGCCAGCGGCAGCAGGCCCGCCGCCGCGATGGTGACGAAGCGGAAGAGTGCGAGGCCGGTAGTCCAGTCGAGGATGCGGCAGGCGAGCAGAACCGTCAGCACCCGCAAACCGAACAGAAAACGCCGCGACAGCGGATCGCCGGTGTCGCGCCCGCCGACGACCGATATCACGATCAGCAGCCCGAACAGCGCCGCCAGCGAGGTGATGGTGTCGGCCACGAGCGTGTCGTCGAGGTTCATCGGTCAGCGCCCATCAGCTCACACCCAGGCATCATCACGGATGAAGCCATCAGCGTGTCCATGGTCTAAGCACATTCCATTGGCGGCTGCTATCCGCCCAGTGTACCACCGGCAAAACCAGCCGCTGCAGCGTGGCCACCGCACCTGCTACCGCAAGGGCGGCAAGCGAGCCGCGCGGAACCGCGTCGGCGAGATAGGTGCGCGCGGACTGGAAACTCATCTGGCCGATCTGCAGCACATCGTCGCCGCGCCCGTAGTCGAGTTCCTTGCGGCAGAACTCGTTAAAGGTCTCCTCGCGGTGCTTGGCCGCCTCATCGAAGGTTTTCTTCAGATCGTCCGAGCCGCCCGTATAGGCATTGGTGATGACGAAACGCTCTTCGTCGAAACCCGCTTCGGGGCCGACGCCGAAGACATGGCGGTGCCGCGCCATGATCTGCCGCGCCAGAAGCACATGGGTCAGCGAGCGCCGCGCGCCGGCATGCGGTCCGGGAAACACATTGCTGAACGCCTCCGCGACCATGCCGACGACCGCCGGCACCTGGCTGACGTTGGAGATCCAGATCGGCCTGAACTGGTTGCGCAAAAACATCAGGAAGCAGGTCAGGCCGTAGAGGATCCAGCTGAGACCGCGGCTGCGCTCGTCCGGATCGATCATGACCAGACCGAGGTGCAAGACTTCATAGGGCTTGCCGGCCAGCGAAATCTCCATCAGCGCCAGCGCGTTGAAGGCGATCGGCCGCCCGTCGCTGCGGCGATAGACGATGGTGATGATGGAATGTTCCAGCCGGCTGCGGTCACCGGAAAACACACCGTAGGTCAGGCTGCCGACTTTCAGCGTCTTCGACGCCACCAGCCGCAGATCGCTGCTCAACTGCTCCAGCTCGGCCGCCTTCATCCAGCGCCCGGGCCGCTCCACGACACGCGTCTCGTAGTCGGCGGACACGCGCATGCGCACATCCATGAACCGACCCGGCAGCAGCTGCAGAACCGCCTTGAGCACTATTTTTCCCCGTGGCAAGAACTCCGACCGTATAGTGGCCGCCGTCCACCTAAGACGCGGTAAACCCGAGACGGCAGTTCTTGGTTGTACTCAACAAAGTAAAAGAACAGCTGCCAGCCAGTGCGGGCTCAGCTTTCCGCAGCAACCAGATGGCCGCCGCCGACATCGTTCAGCGCCAGCTTCAGCGGCGCCTCCCCGATCCTGCGGGTGGCGCTCGGGATTTCCTGGTCGAGGCGCGCGAAGCGCGTTCTGCGCTGCGCCGGATCGGGCACCGGCACCGCTTCGATCAGCCGCCTCGTATAGGGATGGAGCGGGTTGGAAAACACCTGGTCGCGCGTGCCCATTTCGACGATCTGGCCGAGATACATGACGGCGACGCGGTCGGAAATGTTCTCGACCACCGCCATGTCGTGCGAGATGAAGAGATAGGCGACGCCGAATTCGCGCTGCAATTCCTTCAGCAAATCGAGCACACGCGCCTGCACCGAGACGTCGAGCGCGGAGACGCTTTCGTCAGCGATGATCAGTTTTGGTCGTAGCGCCAGCGCTCGGGCGATGCAGACGCGCTGGCGCTGGCCACCGGAGAATTCGTGCGGGTAAAGCTCCATCTGTTCGGCCGACAGGCCGACACGCTCGAACAGCGCCGCCACCCGTTCCCGGCGCTCGTCCTTCGAAGCGATGCCATGGATCACCAGCGGCTCGGCAACGAGGTCGCCGACGCGCATGCGCGGATCGAGCGAGGCGAAGGGATCCTGGAAAATCATCTGGACGTCACGGCGCACCGCCTTGCGTTCGTCGCGGCCAAGACCGGAGAGATTGCGCCCGCCAATGACGATGTCGCCGCTATAGGGCGCCAGTCCGGCCAGCGCCTTGGCGGTGGTCGACTTGCCGCAGCCGGATTCGCCGACCAGAGCGAGCGTTTCGTTGGGCGCGATCGAGAAGCTGACGCCCTCGACGGCGTGGACGCGGCGGGTGACCTGGCCAAAGATGCCGCCACGCAGATCGAAGCGGACATGCAGGTCGTTGACCTCGGCGACATTGGCCGGCTCCAAGACGTCAATCGCATCCCTGGATTTCTGTCGACCGACACCACTGCCGATGCGCGGCACGGCAGCCAGCAGTTCGCGCGTATAGTCGGCCTGCGGGCGGGCAAAAATATCCGATGTCGTGCCTTCTTCGACCATGCGGCCGTCGCGCATGACGATGACCCGGTCGGCCATTTCGGCAACCACGCCCATATCGTGGGTGATCAGGATGACGCTGGTGCCATGCTGGCGCTGCAGGTCGCGCAACAGCTCCAGCACTTCGCCTTGCACGGTGACGTCGAGCGCCGTCGTCGGCTCATCGGCGATCAGCACGTCGGGCTCGAGCGCCAGCGCCATGGCGATCATCACCCGCTGGCGCATGCCGCCGGAGAGTTCGTGCGGAAACTGCTTTAGCCGGCTTTCCGCCTCCGAAATGCGCACCGCCTTCAACGCCTCGATCGCGCGCTGGCGGGCTTGCGCCGACGACAGGCTGGTATGCGCTTCGATGGATTCGGTCAGTTGCCGGCCGATCGACAGCACCGGATTGAGCGAGGTCATCGGCTCCTGGAAGATCATGGCGATGCGGTCGCCGCGAATGCGCCGCATCTGGCGTTCGTCGAGGGTTGCTAGGTCGGTGTCGCCCCGATTCCCATCCCGAAGACGGATCATGCCTGACGATATGCGCGCCGCCGGCTGCGGCAAAAGCTGCATGATCGCCAGCGCGGTCATCGACTTGCCGGAGCCGGATTCGCCGGCAATGCAGAGCGTCTCGCCGCGCGCCAGCGTCAGCGACAGGTTGGAGACGACATCGCGCTCGCCGTCCTCGCCGCGCACGCTGACGGAGAGGTTGGCGATGGAGAGGACGGGGGTGTCGGCGAGGGTCATTGTGGGTGGAGCCCTGCGACGGATTGGTTCCGTCGCACCATTCGCACAAACCTTGGCGCTGACCCCCACCCGGACGTCCGGTCCGACCTCCCCACAAGGGGGAGGTAGGGCGGCAGCGCTTTACCCTCCCCCTTATGGGGAGGGTCGCTGCGAAGCAGCGGGGTGGGGGTGCAGCGCCGACCTGACATCATTCAAACACGCAACGCGGAAAATAGAACGACACCACCCAGTTCGGCATGTCGACGATCTCGCTGATGCGCAGATCACCACACACCGAGGCCAGCATATAGGCCTCGACCGGATCGATCTGGTAACGCCCAGCGAGCAGATCGACCATCTGCGCCACCGCCTCCTTCGCGCCCGCCATCAGATCCGGCCCAATCCCCGTCGTCACCTCGTAACCCTTGGCGTCGAGATGGCGCGTCACCGGGCCCGGCGTGGTGAAGCGCGGCGTCTTCAGCCTGGCGTCCTTGACAAGGTCGAGCTTGAGCACGACGTCCATCGGGCTCTCGATCGCCGTGCCGCAGACCTCGCCATCGCCTTGTGCGGCGTGCGTATCGCCGACCGAGAACAGCGCGCCGGCCACCTCAACCGGCAGATAGAGCGTCGTGCCGGCAGCGAGATCGCGGATGTCGAGATTGCCGCCGACCCGCCGTGGCGGCACCACCGAGTGAAGCCCCATCTCAGCCGGCGCATTGCCGATGGTGCCGGCGAACGGCTTCAGTGGCACGCGCGCGTTTTTCCCGAACAGCGCCGGTTCGAGCGCGGCTGCATCGTATTTCCAGATGTTCAGCGCCGGTTCCGTGAAGTCATCGGCGAGCAGGCCGAAACCGGGAATGTTCGCCGTCCAACCGAAGCCGGACGGTTTGAACATCTCGATCGTCACCTTGAGCGCGTCACCCGGCTCGGCGCCCTCGACGAAGATCGGCCCGGTCACCGGGTTGACCCCGGCGAAGTCGAGCTTGACGATTTCGGCGACCGTGCTGTCGGCGTTCAGCTGGCCGCCGGCGGCATCGAGGCACTGGAACTCGATGGTCGCGCCGGGCGCCACCCGCTCGGCCGGGACAAAGGAATTGTCCCAGCCGAAATGGTGATGGCGCCCATGGATGGTGTAGTCGCAGCTATTGCACATCTTTTACGTACACATTGTCATAGTTGATCGGGATATGGACCGGGTCGACATAGAGGTTGTCGGCGCCGCCCATTCGGGCGGATTTCATGGTGAAGCGCTGTTCGTTGAAGACCGGCGCCCAGGGCGCGTCTTCCATCACCTTGTCGTAGATGGCGCTCCACATCTTGTCGCGTTCGCCGGCCTTTGCCGGGTCGACCACAGAATCCGCCTCGGCCGCCTTGGCGTCGAGGTCCTTATTGCAGTACCACGACCAGTTCCAGCCGCCCGGCACCGCGCCGGCGCAGCCGAGGATCGGGCCGTAGAAATTCGACGGATCGGGGAAGTCGGCGATCCAGGCCATGCCGCCCGACCAGATCATCGGCGCGCCGGCCTTGTCACCGCCGGCGGCGATGACATTGGCCTGCGCCAGCGACTGGATGCTGGCCTTGATGCCGATGACCGCCAGGTCCTGCTGGATCGCCTGGGCAATGCGCGGGTTGGGATCGGTGTTCATGGCGAACAGCTGCGTGTCGAAACCATCGGGATGACCGGCCTCGGCCAGCAGCGCCTTGGCCTTGGCTACGTCATAGGGATAACCTTTGTATTCCTTGTCGTAGCCCGGCATCGACGGCGGCAGCGGCTGGTTGGCCGGCACGGCGCGGCCGTTGATGATCTGGATGATGCGCGCCTTGTTGAGCGCCATGTTGACGGCCTGACGCACCTTCACATTGTCGAACGGCGCCATGGTGGTGTTCATGGTGACGTAGCCGGTGTGCAGCTGACCGCCTTCGACGACGCGCGCCTTCTGCTCGGGATCGGCCATCACCTCCTGGAATTTTGCCGGCGGAATGCCGTCGCCGGGCACATCGATCTCGCCCTTCTGCAAGCGCAGCAGCGCCACGATCGGTTCCTGGCCGATCTCGAAGGTGATCTTGTCGAGATGCGGCAGGCCCTTGTGCCAGTAATCCGCATTGCGCTCGAAGACGATGCGTTGGCCGAGTGTCCACTCGGCGAGCTTGAAGGCGCCGGTGCCTACCGGATGCTTGCCGAAATCGGCGCCATATTTCTCGACCTCTTCCTTCGGCACGACATGGGCGAAATTGATGGCCATGACATGCAGGAAGGTGGCGTCGGGCCGGGTCAGCTCGAACTTCACCGTGTAGGGATCGACGACGGTGACGCCGGAAAGGCCTTCGGCCTTGCCGGCAGCGACATCGTCATAGCCCTTGATCGAGCCGAAGAAGCCGGCGCCGGGGCTCTGCGTCTTCGGATTGGTGACGCGGTCGAGCGAATATTTCACGTCGTCGGCCGTCATCTCGCGGCCATTGTGGAATTTCACGCCATGGCGCAGCTTGAAGGTAAAGGTCTGGCCGTCGGGCGAAATCTCGTAGCTTTCTGCCAGATCGGGCTTCAAATTGGTGGTGCCTGGCTCGTAATCCATCAGCCCATCGAACAGGCTCTTGATCATCGACCAGTTCTGCCAGTCATAGCCGATCGCCGGATCGAGGGTCGCAACATCGTCCTTGTAGGTGATGGTGATGGCGCCGCCTTGCTTGGCGTTGGGATCGACCGTGTCTTCGGCGCGGACGCTTGTCATGCCGAGCATGAGGGCCAAGGCGGATGCCGCGACTGTGGATGCGAGAAACTTTTTCATTGTTGTGTTCCCTTTCTCTGTTTCATTTTCATCTGAGCTTGATGCGGGGATCGATGAACGGCGCGATGATGTCGGCGAGCAGATTGCCGAGCACGATGGCGAAGGCCGACACCAGCGTGACGCCCATGATGATCGGAATGTCGACGCGCTGGATCGCCTGCCACGCCAGCTGACCGATGCCGGGCCAGCCGAACACGCTTTCGACGACGACGATGCCGCCCATGAAGATGCCGATGTCGATGCCGATCATGGCGATGACCGGCAGGATGGCATTCGGCAGTGCGTGGCGGAATATGATGGCGCTGCGCGCCAGGCCCTTGGCCCGCGCCGTGCGGACATAATCCTGGCGCAGGACGTCTATCATCGACGAGCGCATCATGCGCGCATACCAGCCGGCGCCGAGTACGCCCATGGTCAACGACGGCAGCACCAGATGGCGCCATGTGCCGTAGCCGCCGATCGGAAACCAGCTTAGCCGCACGGCAAAGACGTAGAGCAGCAATAAGCCGACGACGAATTGCGGCGCCGAGACGCCGACGAAGGAGGCCACCATCAGGGTCTGGTCGGTGGCGGAGCCGCGCTTGACGGCGGCGATCAGCCCCATGCTTAGACCGATCAGCAACTCGCACAATATGGCGCCCACCATCAAAAGCAGGCTGGCCGGCAGCCGCGAGACGATGAGCTCGGTAACCTCCGAGCGCTGGATGTAGGAGCGGCCGAGATCGCCGCTGATTAGCTTCGTCAGGTAGTGCCAATACTGGACGACGAAAGGCTGGTCCAGGCCGAGCTGCTGGCGGATGTTTTCCACGGTCTGCGGCGTAGCACTGCGGCCGGCGATCTGCCGCACCGGGTCGGCCGGCAAGAGGTAGAGCAGCGCAAAAGTGATCAGCGAGACGCCAAGCAGGATGAGCAGCGACTGGATCAGCCGGCGGCCGAGATAGGCGATCATGACCGGCCCCCCATTATTCCCGGCCCCTTTGCGTCGGATCGAGGATGTCGCGCAGCGCGTCGCCGATCAGATTGAAGGCCAGCGCCAACGCCAGGATTGCGGCGCCGGGGAAGAACACCAGCCAGGGCGCGGCCTGGAAATAGGTCTGGTTCTCGAAAATGATGTTGCCCCACGACGCCGTCGGCGGCTGCACGCCGATGCCGAGGAAGGAAAGCGTCGCCTCCAGCAGTACCGTGGTGGAGATGCCGAGCGTGCCCCAGACGATGATGGTGGGCAGGAGATGCGGCAGGATGTGGCGAAACAGGATGCGCGGCGCACTCGCCCCGATGCTGCGCTCGGCGTCGATGAACTCGCGTTCGGCCAGCGACGATGTCTCGGTGTAGATGACACGCGCCGTCTGCACCCAGTTGACCAGCGCGATGACCATGGCGACGATCCACAGGCTGGGCTGAAACACTGCCGCCAGGCAGATGGCGAGCAGCAGCGCCGGGAACGCCATCATCAGATCGGTGAAGCGCATCAGCGCGCTGCCGATCCAGCCGCGGAAATAGCCCGCGGTGACGCCCACCAAAGTGCCGATCAAAAGCGCCACGCCATTGGCGACGATGCCGATGATCAGCGAGGTGCGGGCGCCGTAGAGGATGCGGGTCAAGAGGTCACGTCCGAGCAGGTCGGTGCCGAGCCAGTACTGGGCGCTGGGCGGCAGCGGCGAGCCCTCGATGGTCAGGCCGTCGAACATCTGCTCGTTGGGGTCATAGCCGGTCAGCCGGGGCGCCAGCACAGCGCCGGCAAGGACAATGGCGACGATGACCAGGCCGAGCAGCGCGAGGCGGCGTTTCACCAGCCGGCGCCAGACACCGGCGCGCGGTTTTGCCGGCATGCGCACCGGTAGATCAGGCGCGATGGGACTGGTCATCGCCGCCTTCTTCCCCCGTCGCTTCCTCGCTTGTCATTCCCACGATCCGACGCGCGGCATCCTCGACGCTGATCTGCCAGCTCATCGCCAGCGAACGCAGCTGCGCATAGGCGCGCTCGTCGTCGCTGCCTTTCGACAAGGCCGTCACCGCGCGCACGATGGTCTGGCGCTCGGCGACGCGCTGGCGCAGCGACGCTATCTCGCCGGCTAAATGTTTTCGGGCCTCGAAACTCTGTCTCGCGATCAACAGAGCGCTGTAGACGCCGGCATTGCCGACCGGCTTCAGCAGCTGCGCATCGGCCTTGTGCGACAGCGCCCATTCGATACGCCCCGGCGCCTCGGAACCGATCAGCGCCACCAGCGGCATCGGCGCCTCGCCCGGCTTCCACGGGAATTGCTCGTCGAAACCGAGATCGGCATCGAAGAAGACGAAATCGGCGGCGAGAGCTTCCGGCGGCAATTCCGGCCAGCAGTCGATCGTAGCCAGGCCGATGGCCGACAATTGCCTGGTGATTGCCTGCACCGTCGGATGCGGGCGATGCAGGATGAAAGCCCGCGCGCCGCCGAGATTGGGGATGCGCGTCCGGGTCATGACACCACTCTCAGGCGCGGACGGCCGAATGTCTTGGCGGGGTCGTAGCGCGACAGATATGGATCCGGCGCGACCTCATCCTCCTGGCTGACGACCTCGAAGAAGCCATCGGCGATCCGGCCGATGATCACCGGCAGCGTCGCGTGCTGGGAATGTGCGTCGATGGCGATCGGCCCGAGCCGGGTCGAGAAGCGCCGCTCGGCGAAGGCTTTGGAAAATTCCGCCGGGCCGGCATCAGTGTCGCGCGACAGCACGTCGGCCATCACCTGCACCGAGGCATAGGCCGAGGCCTCGAAGGACGAAGCGAAGGCAGCCGGCCGGGGCGCGAAATAGGGCCCGACCGACAGATGCCCTTTCCCTGTCTCGCCGATCGCCGGCAACTCGCCTTCGGTGAGGTTGCAGGAGATGACGGGGCAGTTTTCCGGCCTGAATGCCGCATCCTTATCGCCCAACTCGCGGTAAGCCGCCAGGAAGGCGTAGGATGAGGTGCCGATCAAATTGTTGAGGATGAAGCTCGGCCTCGTCGCCCGGATTTCCGCGATGAGCCGCGACACGTCAGTCTCGCCGATGCGCAGATAGCGCTCGCCCAGCACTTTGCCGCCGGCATCCGCGATCAGGTCGCGCGCCACGCGGTTCATCTCCCAGCCCCAAATGTAGTTCGAGCCGAGCAGGAAGCCGTTGGCGCCGAAACGCGGCACGACATGCGCCATCAGCGGAACCAGGTGCTGGTTGGGGCAGGCGTGCATGTAGACGACATGCTCGTTGGCCTCGAACCCTTCATAGGGGCAGGCATACCAGAGCATGCCGCCGGCCTTCTCCAGCACCGGGATGGTTTCCTTGCGGCTCCACGAGGTGACGCAACCGACGACATGGCGCGCGCTGCTGGTCCTGAAAATGTCCTCGCACAAAGTCGCGTAGCGATCGGCATTACTTTGCGGATCGCGCTCGACCGGAACCAGTTCGATGCCATAGCTCCGATCGGCATTGATGTCGGCGATGGCGCGCATGGCGCCCATCCGGCACGCATCGGAGACCAGCTGGTAGCTGCCCGAACGGGAATACAGGATGCCGATCTCGATACGCCGTTTCAAACCGATCCTCAGAAATGACAATGCCCCGCAGCCAGCGCCGGAGGGCGAGGCATGCGAGGCATATTTGCCGCCCGGCGACCAAGGCCGGTATTTTGCGCTAGCGTATTCGGTCCGGCGGGTCAGTCAAGCGGGAAAGTACGTGGTCATGGGATCGGCCTTGTCCGACTGATTCTAGTTCCGCAGCGTGAACATCAAAGGCGCCACGACAGCCGTCCCGGCCTTCTCAGCCGGTGGCGCGGGCACCGTCGCACCCTGCAGAATGCCGAGCGCGGCGCGATCGAGATCGGCGTCCCCCGAAGATCGTGTCAGCCGGACGGAGGTCACCTTGCCCGAAGCGCTGACGACGAAGGTCACATTTGCGGTACCCACGGCGCGCCGCGACCTTGCCGCGCTCGGGTAGCGCTTGTGCCGATTGATCCATCCGATCAGCTGGGAGTTCCATTTGCTTGCACTGACTGATGATCCACTCGATTGCGAAGCCTTTGGCGCCGACGCCTTCGCCACTGCCTTTTGATCGACACTGGCGGTCACGACCGCTTTCGCCGGCGCGGCCTTTTCCTTCTTCTCTTTCTTTGCTTTCGGCTTGGGTTTTTCGGCAGCCTTCTTCGCCTTCTCGATCGACTTGGTCTCCACCGGCGTGGTCTCCACCGGCTTGGTCTGGGGCGGCGGAATGACCACATCCGGCGCTATGGTCGGGACGATGTCGGGCACCACCTCATCCAGCGGCGGCGATTGATCGGGCTGCTCGGCCGCTGCCGTCTCGATCGGAGCGGCGGGTTGAACCGCTTCCGTCTTCTCGGTGACCGGCTCCGGCTGACCGGGCTCGGGCTCCACGACGGGCTTGAGTTCGGCAACCGCCTCCTCGATCTGGTTCGGCGGCTCGGGCGTCACCACGTCGGCCATCGAGTCCTCCTGCACCGCCGGCGCCACCATCATCGGCGACAGCTCGATAGCCACAGCCGGCGGCGGGCCGCCATCGGCCATGTTGGCCAGGCTGAAGCTCTGGACGGCATAGACGATCGCGACATGCGCGCCGACAATGACAATGGCCGCAGCCGCCCACAAGCCAATTTCGCGCACGCCGGCGCGCGGCGCCGCGGGGGCGGCGGCGGCCAGTTGCGTCACGGGGCGGCGCCCGGGTGCGCCGCGGATGCGTCCGCCGGCACCGTCTCCAGCCCCACCAGCGCGATCTTCAGATAACCGGCGCCGCGCAGCAGGTTCATCACCTCCATCAGTTCGCCATAACCGACCGCCTTGTCGGCACGCAGGAAGATGCGGGTCTGCTTGTCGCCCTTGGTTCTGCCGTCGAGCACCGCGGCGAAAGCCTGGCGCGGCACGCTGTCATTGCCGATCGCCAGCGTCAGATCGTCCTTCAGCGTCAGGAACAGCGGCGTTTCCGGCCGGGGTGCTGGCGTCGCCGTCGAACCCGGCAGATCAACATTGACGTCGACTGTCGCCAAGGGGGAAGCGACCATGAAGATGATCAGCAGCACCAGGATGACGTCGATGAACGGGGTGACATTGATCTCGTGGTTTTCTTCGAGATCGCCATCGATAGCCTCGCGAATTCTAGCCGCCATGGCCCATCACTCCGCCGCCAGCGCGGGCGCCTGCGGCACCGTGCGGAAATCGAGATCGCGGCTGACCAGCCGTTCGACCCCGGCCGAGGCATCGGCAAGAATCTGCCGGTAGCCCGCTATCGACCTTGCAAAGAGGTTGTAGATGACCACTGCGGGAATAGCCGCGACCAGGCCCATCGCCGTGGCGAGCAGCGCCTCGGCGATGCCGGGCGCGACGACCGCGAGGTTGGTGGTCTGCGCCTGCGAGATGCCGATGAAGGCGTTCATGATGCCCCAGACGGTGCCGAACAAGCCCACGAAGGGCGCCGTCGAGCCGATCGTCGCCAGCACGCCGGTGCCGCGCGACACGCGCCGCGCCGCCGCCGCCTCGATGCGCGACAGGCGCGACGCCACTCGTTCCTTCAGCCCGTCGCCGGTAACATGGCCGAGCGCACCGGCCGAAAGGGCAGTCTCTTCCTCGGCTGCCCGCACCAAAAGCGCACCGGGGCCGCCATTGTTGCCAAGCGAGCGCCCGGCCTGGCGCAGTGTCGCGGCATTGCCGATGGCGCGCGCAGCGCGCCGGGCGCCGAGCTTGCCGAAGAGAATCTCCAGCGATTTGGCCAGCCACACCGTCCAGGTGACGAGCGAGGCGAAGGCCAACCCGATCATCACCGCCTTGACGATGATGTCGGCGGCCATGAACATGCCCCAGGGCGACAGATCGTGCGGCAGCGTCAGCGATATTGCCGAAGGCTCGGCCTGCGCGGATGCACCGGGCTGGTTTGCCGGCTGGGGCGCGGTCGGCGCCGCCTGCCCGGCAGTTGGCGAAGCCGGCGCGACAGGCGCAGCCGGTGCGGGCTGTTCGACTACGGTTGGCGCCGACTGGGGATCTGCAGCGGGCACCGTCGTCACCCTGGGCTGCGTGTTTGGCTGCTCTTGCGCAGCAGCGCTGCCGGCCGACAGCATGACCGCGGCCAGCGCCGCCAACAAACCATTTCTGGACACGCTTCGTCCTCGCTTCGTCATTGCACGTAACCGATCGGCTGGCCGGTGACGGGATGCGGGAACACCCCCATCTCGACCCCGAAAACTCCAGCCACGGATTCTGGCTTCTCTCAAACGCGGCACCGCCGCTGGGAAACAATTCAGGCGGCCGAGTGCCCCTGCTTGACTATAAAACATGAGCTTTGTAGTCAACAAACAAGATGGCTTTTTGGCCGACGATTGTGGGCGCGATGTCTCAACGGCACATCGTCCTGGCATCGGTCTACCTGGTGTCGTCGCACCGAGGGATGGACGGCCCAGGGTTGCTGGGCCACGATGCCGAGCAGCAATTGAGGCAGGCTGCGATGATCAAGGCGATACCGTTCGATTTCCCCTATGACGGCCGGCTGGTGCCGGCAAACACCGCGCTGCTGGTCATCGACCTGCAGGAGGATTTCCTCTCGCCGACCGGCTATTTCGCCAGGAAGGGTTATGACCCCGCGCCGCTGCGCGCCATCCTGCCTACGGTCAACCGACTGATATCAGCGGCACGCGCGGCCGGCCTTACCATCATTCACACCAGGCAGGGATATCGCGGCGACATGGCCGACATGACGCCGTACGAGAGATGGCGCCGCAAGCGGGCGGGTCTAGAAGGCACCGACGTGCTGCTGCGCTCCGGCCCCGGCTTTCAGATCGTCGCCGAGATCGACGTCGCGCCGCACGACATCATCGTCGACAAGACCTGCAACAGCGCCTTCACCTATACGGATCTGGAGCTTGTGCTGCGCGCACGCGGCATCACCCATCTGATCTTTTCCGGCTGCACGACCGATGTCTGCGTGCACACGACGCTGCGCGAGGCCTGCGACCTCAATTTCCAGTGCCTGACCATCGCCGACGCCTGCGCCAGCGGCGACCAATACGCGCATGACGCGGCGCTGCATATGGTGACGGTGGAGGACGGGGTGTTTGGTGCGCTGACGGAATCTGGCGCGGTGCTGGAGGCGCTGGCAGTGCTGAGTGGTGATTAGACGCTGGCGGGACAGCACCCCTCTGCCCTGCCGGGCAGAGGGGTGTGTGACGGAACGCTACGAAATAGCTTTCATTCCACCCGCAAATTCACCCTGCGTGAATATCCGACCCGCCCCGCGAGGCAAACGCGCCGGGCTGCGGCACCTCCGCCTCCCGGCGTGCCAGCGAGTTGCGCAAGAGCGCGATCGTCTCGCGGCCGACGCTGGCGATCTCGCGCGGCCGGTCGACACCGACGATCATGAACTCGCTGATGCCCAGCGCCGCATAGGGCAGCAGCGACAGGGCGATCTGCGCCGGTGGTCCGGAAAGTTCGACCGCCTTGTGGCCGACGGTAGAGGCGCCACCCTCCGAGCGGACCCGGACCGGAAGCGCAAAACGCAGCTTGCCGGCGCGGCCATGCTCGGCGGCGGCGCTGCGCGCCCGTTCCATCAGCTGGCGGATCTCGTCGAGCGAACCAGCCGTGAGTTCAAACACGTCGGCATGGCGGCCGGCGACCTTGAGCGCGGTGCCGGACTGGCCACCCATGCGGATGATCACGTCGACGCCATGCGGCCCCTTGCGCGGCACATAGCCACCCTTGATGCTGTAGAATGCACCTTCATGGTCGAAGGGCCGGTCGTTCGACCACAGCCGCTTCAGCAGCACCAGATATTCGTCGATGCGCTGCCAGACCACGGTGTGGCCGACCGGACGCGTCTCGGCATCGTCGTCATCCAGCGGCTCGCTCAGCATTCTCAGCGCCAGCCGGCCGCCGCTCCTGGCGTCGAGCGCCGCCAGTTGCCGCGCCGCAACGGCTGGCGCGATCACGCCGGCCCAGTGCGTCAGCACCACTTCCAGCGACGAGGTGCGGTCCAGCGCCTGGGCGGCGATGTCCATATTGGTCAACAGCCCGGCCGGGTCGTCGACGACGATGTTCTGGAAGCCGGAATCCTCGATCAGCGACAGCTTGGTCGCCGTCTCGACGAAATCATAGAAGAACGGTACGGCCGAACCGGCATCGGCGGCGTGCGTTTTACCGGGAACATGCGTGAACTCGATCGGCATTGCCATCTCCTCCATCACGTTGGATGTATGTCGCCCCCGGTTTTGAGCGACGACATGCGTAAAAACAAGCATCAGCGCCAAAGCGCGTCCGCGTTCGGTTCATCAACTCCGGTCACTCACTGAAAGCGCTAGGTCGCCACCCTTTCGGCCTGATCGGTCAGGGAATCAAGCCGAGCACGACTGCCCCGGTGAACACGAACGCAATGGCAAAGACGAGATAGGCGAAAGCGCCGGCATAGGCCGGGCGGAAAGCCTGGCTATTGGCCAGCCTCTGGCTGGTGCGGTCCGTCTCGGCGTTCTGGATATAGGACATATCGACCTCCGTCTTGCGGTTTAATCTATAAAATCAGTAGACTTTGTCGAGTGCTATTTTTTGGAGATATGTAGAATGATTTTCTCAGTATTCCTTATTATTTGGTTTGGCATTGCTGGGAGACCCCCTGTTGGAGACAAGCGAGCGACAAGCTTGGCCGACGTCTGCATAGGCGATAGCATCGCCATTCCGGCGTAAATGCGGATTATTTCGATCGGGAACGGGGAACAGAACATGGGTACAAGACTAGCCGGCAAGATTGCAATCATCTCGGGCGGCGCGACCGGAATGGGCGGAGCGGCCTCGGAATTGTTCGCCGCCGAAGGCGCCAAGGTGGCGATCATTGACCGCAATGGCGAGGCGGCGGCAGCCACTGCGGCGGCGATACGCGCGCGGGGACATATCGCCGAACACTGGGTGGCCGACGTCTCGGACGAGGCGCAGGTCGAGGCCGCAGTGAAGGCGGTGACTGCCAGGCTCGGCCCGGCCACGGTGTTGTTCAACCATGCTGGCACCATCGTGATAAAGCCGTTCCTGGAGACGACGGTGCAGGAATGGGACTGGCTGCATGCGGTCAATGTCCGCTCGATGTTCCTGATGACGCGCGCCGTGCTCCCGGGCATGATCGCTGCCGGTGGCGGTTCGATCGTCTGCACCTCGTCGATCTCGGCTGTGGCGGCCACACCCATGGAGGTGCTCTACGACACCACCAAGGGCGCCTGCCACATGTTCGCGCGCGCCATCGCAGTCGAATTCCGCGACCGCAACATACGCTGCAACGCCGTCTGTCCCGGCTTCATCCGCACGCCGCACGGCCTGCGCGAGGTCGCCGATCTCGGCAAGCTCGGCGTCGACGTATCGGACGCCGCATTGGCCGCACAGCAGGGCCGCATCGGTGAGCCTGAGGAAGTGGCCAAGGCAGCGCTGTACCTCGCCAGCGATGAGTCCAGCTTCGTTAACGGGACGCATCTGTTTGTCGATAATGGTTTTACGGCGATGTGAGTATCCCAGGCTTGGCGCCCTGACAAGACCCCCGCCCGGGGGGGGGGGGGGGGGGGCCCCCGACCTCGTGCCGTACCCGCGTTTAGTGGGAA
>NZ_JAMYSB010000038.1:0-30072 GCF_040321695.1 Mesorhizobium sp. M0292 | reverse complement strand
CTTTCCCGTATTTCGACCAGTATCCGATAAATTACGCCACGACCGTCACGGTGCCCCTGGTTGCCAGCTAGGATACGGCCGGCTTCGTTGAGTTGGCGGCGCCGAACTCAGACCGTAACGGATCGACTGGGAACCATCGCTCGATCTGGAATTGTACTTGCAAGAGGTCGATTCTCTTCGCGGCTGTAGATGCTTAAAGCTCGCTCCTGAGACCTCAGGGATGGACTTTTTCTATGGAACTAAAGTCAGGCTGCTTGCTTGGTCGCGTCCGTGAAAATCACCGAAAACCAGTCCATCAGTGCTGCAACATGCCGACAGGCTATCTCAGTCACCAAGCCTTTGATCTTGCTGGTGATCCCGACAGGAATCGAACCTGTGACCTACAGATTAGGAATCTGCCGCTCTATCCTACTGAGCTACGGGACCACGCGGCCCGACACATAGCCGCTTCCGATCGTTTCGCCAAGAGGCTCGCCGAAGGCAATGAAGAGGCCGGCCGAAGGCTAATCGGCCGGCCTTTCGTCGGGGCAGGTCAGGCTGCCAGCGCCGTTTCGGCCAGTTTCACCCAGTAGCTCATGCCGTGCGGTATGACTTCGTCGTTGAAGTCGTAGGCCGGATGATGGAGGCCGGCGGTCTCGCCATTGCCGATGAAGATGAAGGCGCCAGGTCGGGCTTCCAGCATGTAGGAGAAGTCTTCGCCGCCCATCACCGGCTGGATGGCGCGGTGGACCTGGGTGTTGCCGGCGACATGTGCCGCGACATCGCCGGCAAAGACCGTTTCTTCCGGATGATTGAAGGTCACGGGATAGTTGGCGTCATAGTCGACAGTGATCGTCGCGCCGAAGGCGGTGGCTATTCCTTCGCAGATGGTGCGGATGCGCTCTTCCGACTTCTTGGCGATCTCTTTCTTCAGTGTGCGCACCGTGCCGGCAATCTCGGCGGTCTCGGGAATGACGTTGTAGGCGTCGCCGGCGTGGAACTTCGTCACCGAAACCACCACCGCCTCGACCGGATCGGTGCTGCGCGAAGCGACCGTCTGAAGGGCGCCGACCAACTGGCTGGTGATGACGATCGGGTCGATCGTGCCGTGCGGCATCGCCGCATGGCCGCCGCGGCCCTTCACGGTGATGGTGAACTCGGCGGTCGCCGCCATGATCGGGCCCGGCCGGATGGCGAACTGGCCCACCGGCAGGCCCGGCATGTTGTGCATGCCAAAGACGCGCGAAATATCGAAACGCTCCATCATGCCGTCCTTGACCATCTCGTTGCCGCCGCCGCCGCCCTCTTCCGCCGGCTGGAAGATGACCGCGACCGAGCCGGCGAAATTGCGCGTTTCGGTCAGATATTTGGCGGCGCCCAAAAGCATCGCCGTATGGCCGTCATGGCCGCAGGCATGCATTTTGCCGGGAATGGTCGAGGCATAGGGCTTGCCGGTGATCTCGTTGATCGGCAGCGCGTCCATGTCGGCGCGCAAGCCGATGGTCGCGCCTTGCCCCTTGCGGCCATGGATGATGCCGACGACGCCGGTCTTGCCGAGGCCCGTCACCACGTCGTCGCAGCCGAATTCCTTCAGCTTCTCGGTGACGAAGGCGGCGGTCTTGAAGACATCGAAATTCAGTTCTGGCGTCTGGTGCAGATGGCGTCGCCAGCCGGCAACTTCATCCTGCATCTCGGCGGCGCGGTTGAGAATCGGCATAATGGTTCCATCTCGCTGTTGGAGCAGACGATCTGGCCTGCTTGATTGCAATTGTGATTGCCATGCTTGTTGCCATCTTGGCACTTTGCCATCTTGGCGTCACATAGGGTAAATAGCACCCCAGACAATGTGATCCGGAAATTGAGGGCCGGATCAGGTCATGCTGGCCATCGCGTAACGAAATCTTACGGAGCCAGGGGCGACTACGGCAAGAGGCGATTTCGGATTCCATGATGCGGCACAGCCATATCCTCAAATTACTGCTAACGGGCGGCTTGGCGCTACCCATGCTGGCTGGGCCAGCTTTGGCCAATCCGGTGATCCTGTTCGACCTCAACAGCGGCAAGGTTCTGCAGCACCAGGACGCCTTCAAGCGCTGGTATCCCGCTTCGCTGAGCAAGCTGATGACCGCCTATGTCACCTTCCGGGCGATTGCCGCCGGCGAGGTCCAGCTCGATTCACCGATCAAGGTGACCAAGCATTCGGCGGGCGAACCGCCGAGCAAGATGGGCTTCAAGCCGGGCTCGGTGATGCGGCTCGACAATGCGTTGAAGATGATGCTGGTCAAATCGGCCAACGATATCGCCATGGCCATCGGCGAAAACATAGGCGGCTCGCAGGCCGGATTCGCCGTTCGCATGAATGCGGAGGCGGCGCGGCTCGGCATGACCGGAACGCATTTCGTCAATCCGAACGGCCTGTTTTCGCCGGAGCAGTATACGACGGCGCGCGATCTTGCCCTGCTGGTGATGGCGATCCGCAAGGAATTCCCGCAATACGCCCCCTGGTTCTCGATCGAAGGCCTTGCCGTCGGCAAGAAGGCGATCTCCAACTACAATCTCTTGATCGGGCGCTATCCCGGCGCCGACGGCATGAAAACCGGGTTCGTCTGTCCCTCGGGCTTCAACATGATCGGCTCGGCGACACGCAATGGCCGCACGCTGGTCGCGGTCGTGCTCGGCGAAAAATCGGCGATCAGCCGTGCCGAGACCGCCGCCAGGCTGCTTGACCAGGGCTTTGCCATGCCCGACCCGAACTGGCTCACGGTCGCGGCCATGCCTTCCTATGGCGATACCATGTCACCCAACGACATGCATGATGAGATCTGCAGGAAGAAGGCGCCGCACGAGCAGTCCGAGGCGGCTCCGCCGGTGGCCGCGAAGGGCGCCGACGTGCCGAAATCGCCCTATCAGGAAAAGCTCGACCACGTGCCGACGCTGGTTGCAGTCGGCCTCGGCGGCGCCACCGGGCCGGCGCCGAAGGCGATGCTCGACCAGGGCGGCCAGGAATACGCCGATGTGCCGCTGCCGAGCTGGCGGCCAGACATTCCGGCGCCAAAGGGCGCCGAACCGGCCGTGGTGGGCCAGGCAACCGCGGTGCAGGGCGACCAGCTGGTCAAAGCCGCGAACTAGGCGATGGCTGGCTTTCCGATACCCGTCACGGTGGTCACCGGCTTCCTCGGCGCCGGCAAGACGACATTGCTCAACCGGCTGCTCAAAGATCCGGCACTGGTCGACACGGCCGTCATCATCAACGAATTCGGTGAGGTGGCGATCGACCACCTGCTGGTCGAGCAGGCCTCGGACGGCATCATCCAGTTGTCCGACGGCTGTCTGTGCTGCACGGTGCGCGGCGAACTGGTCGACACGCTGGCTGACCTCGTCGACCGGCTGCAGACGGGCCGTATCGCCCGCCTCGCCCGCGTCGTCGTCGAAACCACCGGGCTCGCCGATCCGGCGCCGGTGCTGCAGTCGATCATGGCGCATCCCGCCCTTGTGCAGGCCTTCCGACTTGATGGCGTCATCACGCTGGTCGACGCGGTCAACGGCAATGCGACGCTCGACGGCCATGTCGAGGCGGTCAAGCAGGTGGCGGTCGCCGATCGCATCGTGCTGACCAAGGTCGATCTGGCCAGCGATTTCGGCGACGTCGATGCTTTGCGAACGCGAGTCCATCAGCTCAATCCAGGCGCCGTGGTGCTGGAGGCCGGCGACGGCCGAACCGGCGTCGCGGCGCTGTTCGATTGCGGCCTCTACAATCCGGCGGCCAAATCCGCCGATGTCCGGCGCTGGCTCGGCGAAGAAGCCGCCCATGAGCACCATCATCATCATGATCATGACCACGGCGAGCATGAGCACCACCATCACCACGATTCCCGCGTGCGCTCCTACTCGCTGGTCCATGATGGGCCGGTGCCGTTCTCGGCGATCGAGATGTTCCTCGACCTGCTGCGTTCTGCGCATGGCGACAAGCTTTTGCGGATGAAGGGCGTCATCGAGCTTGCGGAGGACCCGTCGCGGCCGCTTGTTGTCCACGGGGTACAGAAGATCCTGCATCCGCCGGCGCGGCTGCCGGCATGGCCGGACGGCCAACGCGGCACCAGGCTGGTGCTGATCACGCTCGATATGCCGGAAGATTATGTGCGCCGGCTGTTTTCCGCTTTCACCAACCGGCCGTCGATCGACACGCCGGATCGCGCGGCGCTGGAGAGCAATCCGCTGGCGATAGCCGGGGGCTGATTCTCAGGCTCGCTATGCGCCGCGTTCGACCAGGAAGCGGTGGCCGCCGCTGACGGCTGACGTTTCAACCAACTGGTGACCAGCGTCGGCGCAAAAGGCGGGGATGTCGATGACCGCCAGCGGGTCGGTGGTCTCCAGCCAAAGCCGGCTGCCCGGCTGCATTGCCGCCAGGCGTTTTTTCGCCTTGAGAACGGGCAGAGGGCAGTTCAGGCCCTTGAGGTCATAGATCGCGGTGTGATTTGTTTGTTTGTCTTCATGCATGTCTTTGTCCCAAAACCGCGGCGCACTTTTGGGCGGCATGCATCGGCAAGGCGAAAACCTCAGCCGCCGAACATGCCTAGCAGCTTGTTCTTGATCTTCGACATCCGGCTTTCGTCCGCCGGCGGTTCTGCAGGCGCCGCCTCGACGCTCGCAGTGGCGACCGGCTGCTGCTTGGCTGCTTCCTTTTCGGCCAGCGCTTGGGCCTTTGCCGCTTGCTTTTCAGCCAGTGCCTGGGCCTTGGCGGCTTTCGCAGCCTCGATGGCAGCAACCCGCTGTTCCTCGGCCTTGCGCTTGGCTTCCTTCTCTGCGTCCAGCGCCGCCATCTTGCGGCCGGCGGGCGAATCGATGCGGCCCATGCGCGCCGTCTCGGTCAGCGTGCCGTCGGAATTCAGCGACGGCGGTTCGATCGGCACGCGCTCGCCCCGGGCGCGGCGCTTCGACCAGTCGGAAACGATGCTGGCTTCCTTGATGCCGGCAATGGTCGGCTTGGGCGCCGGAACACTGGCCTTGACCGCGCCGGTGAAGGCCGCGTCATAGCTGCTTTGATAGGCGTTGAGTGCGCTCTTCAGCGAATCCGGCTGCGTGGTCGCGGGGCAGGCGCCAGTCGGATCGAATGTCGTGCCCTCAGGCGCCACCTGGTTGAAGACATAGCGCTTGTCGCAGACATCGACCTTCGGCGGCACCTTGGTGATCTCGAAGTTGTCGTAACCGACCTTCAGCATCTTCCAGAACTCATAGTTCGGGTCGTTGCGGTAGCGCGCCATGTTGGCGGCGGTCATGCGGAACGGGAAGGCCTGGATCTGGAACTCGGTCTGGCCGCCCTGAAAGGCATCCCGACCAAAAGCGTAGATCTGCTCGATCTGCGGGTCGGTCATCGAATAACAGCCCGACGACGAGCAGGCGCCGTGCACCATCAGATTGGCGCCGGTGCGGCCATTGGCACGGTCATAGGCGTTGGGATAGCCGATGTTGAAGGACAGGTGATAGTTCGAGCGCGGATTCATCTGCGACGGGCGGACCGTATAGAAACCTTCCGGCGCCTGGCGGTCGCCCTCGGTGTATTTCGGGCCGAGCTTGCCCGACCATTTGCAGATGTCGTAGCTGGCGACCATCTCGTAGCGGCCGGTGGTCTTGGCCTTCCAGATTTCGAGCTTGCCTTCTTCCTTGAAGATGCGAGCCATCACCGACGAGGTGCGGATCATGCCCTTGGCTTTCATGTCGGCCAGGATCTTGTCCGGCAGCGGCTTGCTGGCTTCCGGCGCAAAATTCTTCATCGAGGAATCGTTGCAGCCGGCAACGCCAAGCGCGGCGATCAGGAGTCCAGTGCGGGCAAGCTTGGTAAACATGGATACGGCTATGTCTTTTTCTCGCGGCACGGCCGGATAGCGCCCGGGCCTGCATGCTGAACACTGACGGACCCTAAGCCCGTTAACCTTGAAAATTCCTTACCGCAAGCGTCGGACGGCGCCCCCCACGGCAATTCGCCCGGTGTCACGGATTTTTTATTGAGCCGAATGCGGCGGCATTTTTGTGGCGAAATTGCTCCTTGACGCCACATTGCGGTGCGCTGCCGGCCAAAATCAGAGGCTGCGGCCCATCGCCAGATATTTTTCGCGGCGCTGTTCGCGAAAATCGGTGTTGGCGCCGGCAAAATCCTTCATCGTCTTGGCGATGAGATCGCCGGTGGCGGCGATCACCGTTTCGGGCGCGCGCTGGGCGCCGCCGAGCGGCTCGGCAATGATGGCGTCGATGATCTTCATTTCCAGAAGGTCCTGGGCGGTGATCTTCATGTTGGTCGCCGCATCTTTCGAGCGCGTGGTGTCGCGCCACAGGATCGAGGCAGCGCCTTCCGGCGAGATCACCGAATAGATGGCGTGTTCCAGCATGTAGACGCGGTTGGCGGTGGCGATCGCAATGGCGCCGCCCGAACCGCCTTCGCCGATTACAACCGAAATCGATGGCACTTTGAGGCCGAGGCAGGCCGAGGTTGAGCGGGCGATGGCTTCAGCCTGGCCGCGTTCCTCGGCGCCAACGCCGGGGTAAGCGCCGGCGGTGTCGACCAGCGTCAGAAGTGGGATCTGGAAGCGGTCGGCAAGTTCCATCAGCCGCACGGCCTTACGGTAGCCTTCAGGGCGCACCGAGCCGAAATTATGCTTGAGCCGGCTCGCCGTGTCGGAGCCCTTTTCCTGGCCGAGGACGGCCACCGGTTCGCCGCGGAATCGGGCGAAGCCGCCGATGATCGCCTGGTCCTCGCCGAAATTGCGGTCGCCGGCGAGCGGCGTGAAATCGCTGAACAGACCCTTGATGTAGTCGAGGCAATGCGGCCTGTCGGTGTGGCGCGCGACCTGCACCTTCTGCCACGGCGTCAGCGCCTTGTAGATGTCGCGCAGCGCGTCGCGCACGCGCTTCTCGAGCCGGCTGATTTCGTCGCCGACATCGACCGCCTCGCCATTCTCGGCAAGCTTCTTCAGCTCGAGGATCTTGAGTTCAAGGTCCTGCACCGGCTTTTCGAAATCGAGGTAATTGTACATTCTTGAGCGGACCGATGCGTCGGAAGGCAAACATCGCGCAGATGTAGGCTCCGCGCGGGCACGTTGCCCTCACATAGCGATATGAGGCCTAGTCGGCAAGCGGATGATGATCGTTGACCAGCCGCACCAACCGCTCTTCCAGCACATGCGTGTAAATCTGCGTGGTCGAGATATCGGCGTGGCCGAGCAGCTGCTGCACCGCCCTGAGATCGGCGCCGTTCTGCAGGAGATGGCTGGCGAAAGCATGGCGCAGCACATGCGGCGAAATTTTCGCCGCCGATATGCCGGCCCGCGCGGCAAGGCCTTTGAGATCGCGGGCAAAGACCTGCCGGGAGAGAAAGCCGCTGTCGCCGGCGGCCGGGAACAGAAACGGGCTGTCGGCGAAAGCCGGCACCGTGGCCCGGGCTGTGAGCCAAGCCCGCATCGCCGTGCGGGCCTTGGCCGACAGCGGCACCATGCGCTCCTTGTCGCCCTTGCCGCGCACCATGAAGAAGCGGTCGTCGCGCTGGGCGACGGTCACCGGCAGGCCGACTAGTTCGGAGACGCGCAAGCCGGTGGCATAGAGCACCTCCACCAAAGCGTGCAGGCGCAGTGCAGCCACCCGGTCACCATTGACGGCATCGCCTGTCTCAAGCGCGGCGCGGTCGAGCAGCCGACCGGTATCGGCCTCGCTCATCGTCTTGGGCAGCGGCCGGCCCTTTTTCGGACTGTCCAGCGTGCCGGTCGGGTCGTCGCCGCGCAAGCCCTCGGCGTAGAGGAACTTGAAGAACTGGCGGATCGCCGACAGTTTGCGCGCCTGCGACGTCGAAGCAAAGCCGCGCGCCGCGATACCGTCGAGATAGGCGCGGATGTCGGCTGAGGCGGCAGCGGCAAGCCCGCCGGCAATCTGCTGCGAAGCGTCTTCGAGATCACGGCGGTAGGAAGACAGCGTGTTTGCAGCGGCACCGCGTTCGGCGCTCATCATCTCGAGAAAGGCTTCGATGCGAGCCGCGCTGTTCATGTTCCAGGGGTCAGTTTTGGGTCAGTTTTTCTTGGGGTTCAGCTTTTCCGGTGGGATGCGCACGGTGATTTCGGCTTTTTTCGGCTCGACGAACATCGCCAGCGCCACCATCGTACCATAGGCAATGCCGGCAAGAATCATCATCGTCACGACAAAGCGGAACAGTGTCGGCATCAATCTTCGCCCGTCTTCTTGCTCTGCGATTCCAAGCCCGTGTCCTTATGGGACGCTAATTCCGTCAATTCAAGGACGAAGGGCTCTGCGTGCGAAAGGCGCTATGCTTGACGCAAACGGGCTTTTGATGTCGATACGCCTGCAAAGACGGCTTAGAAACAGCATGGTCTCATGAACGCGTTACCAGCAAATCCTCCCGGCGATAGCCATGCCGCGCTGCTCGACAGGCTGGGAAGCCGCTCGATCGTCTTTGTCGGCCTGATGGGCGCCGGCAAGACGGCGATCGGCCGCAAGGTGGCGACGATGCTGTCGCTGCCCTTCGTCGACAGCGACCAGGAGATCGAAACCGTGTCGCGCATGACGGTGCCGGAACTGTTCGAACGCTATGGCGAGACCGAATTCCGGGCATTGGAGCAGCGCGTCATCCTGCGCGTGCTGGAGAGTGGGCCGCAGGTGCTGTCGACCGGCGGCGGCGCGTTCATGAATGCGCAGACGCGGGAAGCGATCGCCGGGCATGGCGTGTCGGTGTGGCTGAAGGCCGAGATCGACCTGTTGATGGAACGCGTGTCCAAGAAGCAGAACCGGCCGTTGCTCAAAAGCGCCGATCCGCGCGCCGTGCTCGAGCGGCTGATGGGCGAGCGCTACCCGTTCTATGCCACGTCCAACATCACCGTGCCGACACGCGACGACCGCAAGGAGGTCATTGCGACCGAGGTTGTCGACGCGCTGTGCGGGCATTTCGGCATTCCGGCTCCGACTGCGCCGGGCGAGGTGCGGCTGTGAGCGAACCGGTCACTGTCGAGGTCGGCCTTGGCGAGCGTGCCTATGACATCCTGATCGGCCCCGGCCTTTTGGCGCGCGCCGGCGCCGAGATTTCGCGCCGCCTGCCCGGCACGAGGGCGGCGGTGGTCACCGACGATAATGTCGCGGCGGCACATCTCGACGCGCTGAAGGCCGGTCTGGAAACACGCGGCATCCAGCCTGCCGTCATCACTTTGCCGGCCGGCGAAAAGACCAAGAGCTTTGCCCATCTCGAAGAGGTGGTCGACGGCGTGCTCGCCGCCAAGCTGGAGCGCGGCGATGTCGTCATTGCGCTCGGCGGTGGCGTCATCGGCGACCTCACCGGCTTTGCCGCCGGCATCGTGCGCCGCGGCATGAATTTCGTCCAGATTCCAACCTCGCTGCTGGCGCAGGTCGATTCCTCGGTCGGTGGCAAAACCGGCATCAACAACCCGCGCGGCAAGAATCTGGTCGGTGTCTTCCACCAGCCGAAACTGGTGCTGGCCGATACCGAAGTGCTCGACACGCTGCCGATCCGCGAATTTCGCGCCGGCTATGCCGAGCTTGCCAAATACGGGTTGATCGACCGACCGGCGTTTTTCGCCTGGCTGGAAGCGAACTGGGAAAAGGTGTTCGCTGGCGGACCGGAGCGGGCCGAGGCCATCGCCGAGGCGTGCCGCGCCAAGGCCGATGTCGTCGCCCGCGACGAGTTCGAAACCGGCGACCGCGCACTGCTCAATCTTGGCCACACGTTCGGCCATGCGCTGGAAGGCGCCACACAGTATGACGGCGCCCGCCTCGTCCATGGCGAAGGCGTCGCCATCGGCATGGCGCTGGCGCACCGCTTTTCCGCAAGGCTCAATCTGGCCAGCCCCGACGACGCGGCGCGGGTCGAGGCGCATCTTCGCGCCGTCGGTCTACCCTGGCGGATGGCCGACATCCCTGGTGAGTTGCCCGATGCCGAGGCGCTGCTTGGCTTCATCACCCAGGACAAGAAAGTGTCGCGCGGCGCGCTGACATTCATCCTGACGCGCGGTGTTGGCCAGGCTTTTATTGCCAAGGATGTACCGGCGTCGGAAGTGCTTTCGTTCCTCAGGGAGAACCACCCGGGCCAGGAAAGCCGGCAGCGATGATCAACGAGCCCGGCTGGACCGTCGTCGCCGTCCTTGCCATCCTCATCCTGCTGGTCCTGGCCGTGCGCACGCGCCTGCTTGCCATGTTCGGCTATGAGCTGTCGCGCATCGAGCCGCAGCGCTCGACACAGGACGAGTTGCGCGGCGCGGTCGACGATTTCCGCCGCGACGGCCAGATGGTGCGTGAGGACCGCGACCGTGTCGGCGGGCTGTTCGATCTCGCCGAGCTCGAAGTCTCCGACATCATGGTCCACCGTACCAATATGCGCTCGGTCAATGCCGACAATGGGCCGGAAGCGGTGGTGCGCGAGATCCTGCAAAGCCCGCACACCCGCATGCCGTTGTGGAAAGGCTCGCTCGACAACATTGTCGGCGTGCTGCACGCCAAGGACCTGCTGCGAGCGCTGAACGAGGTCGGCAACGACTTTTCCCGGATCGACGTGATGAAGATCGCGTCGAAGCCTTGGTTCGTGCCCGACACCACCACGCTGCAGGAACAGCTCAACGCCTTCCTGCGTGCCAAGGCGCATTTCGCTATCGTCGTCGACGAATATGGCGAGGTCGAAGGGCTGGTGACGCTGGAGGACATTATCGAGGAGATCGTTGGCGAGATCGCCGACGAGCACGACGTCGACATTCAGGGCGTCAAGCAGGAGGCGGACGGTTCCGTGGTCGTCGACGGCACCGTGCCGATCCGCGATCTCAACCGGGCGCTCGACTGGAACCTGCCTGACGAGGAAGCGACCACCATTGCCGGGCTGGTCATCCACGAGACGCAGTCGATCCCCGAGGAAAAGCAGGCTTTCACCTTCCACGGCAAGCGCTTCGTGGTGATGAAACGCGACAAGAACCGGATCGCCAGGATCAGGATCAGGCCGGCGGGCGAATCCTAAAGGTACCGAGCAGGTCCGCCACGTGACGCTCTTTGCCGAGCTTATGCCGCGATCTGGCTCGTAGACCGTTCGTGGATTGTCGCACCGGTTTGAGCGTCAACTGCGACCAGGCTGACCTCGTAGCCCCAGAGGCTGCGGACATGGCGGAGCGTCGCGTCACGGCTGGCCCCTTCGAGCACAACACCATCCTTTACCCTGTGTTGCAGCCGCAACTGCCGGTCGCCGAGCAGGTCGACATCAATCACCTGGATGTCCGGCCGATTCGCTCCAAGGTCGTAACTGTGGGCAAGCTGGGCGCGTATCTTGTGATAGCCACGTTCGTTGTGGATCGACGCGACTTCGAAATGCGGTTTGTCGGCTCCATCGCCAAGCACGAAGAACCGCCATTTTCGGATCAAGCTCGGGCTGAGGTACTGGCGGATAAAGGATTCGTCGCGGTGGTTGGCCCAGGCCTCAAGCAGGACCTCGCGCCAGTTGCCATGTCCTGCAATGTCCGGGAACCAGTCGCGGTCCTCCGCCGTCGGCTCGGTCGAAATGCGCTGTATGTCCTGCATCATGTCGAGGCCGAGGGCATAGGGATTGATGCCTGAAAACCGGGGATCGTCAAAGGCCGGCTGGAAGATCACGTTCGAATGGTTGCGCAGGATTTCGAGCATGGCACCTTCGCCGATCCGGCCACGATCGAATAGCATGTTCATGAGCGTATAATGCACGAAGGTGGCGCAGCCTTCATTCATCACTTGAGTCTGTCGCTGCGGGTAGAAATATTGCGCGATGACGCGGACGATCCTGATGATCTCGCGCTGCCAGGGTTCCAGGATCAGGCTGTTCTTCTCGAGGAAATAAAGGAGGTTTTCCTCGGGAAGGTTGAGCGATCTCTTGCGCTCCGCCATCCCTTGATCCTCATTGCCGGACTTGTTTTTGTTCTGCGACGGCGGCAGCGTGCGCCACAGGTCGTTGTAGGAGCGCTCTTCGTATTCGAGGCGCTCGCGAAGCCCTTCGCGCTGTCGCTCCGACGAGAGCTTTGGCGGCCGGTGGTAGCGGAACACCCCTTGTTCCATCAGCGCATGGGCGGAATCGAGAATGGCCTCCACTGCTGCAAGGCCGTGCCGCTCCTCGCACCGGGCGATGTAGCCCTTGGCGAAGTCCAGATAACCCAGGATTGCCCCGGCGTCGGTCCATTGCTGAAACAGATGATTGTTCTTGAAGAAATGATTGTGGCCAAGCGCCGCGTGGGCCGTCACAAGGGCCTGCAACGCCATGGTGTTTTCCTCCATGAGGTAGACGATGCAGGGATTGGAGTTGATGACCAGTTCATAGGCCAGCCCCCGACCACCCTTACGGTAAAGAAGCTCCTGGTGAAGGAAATGTTTGCCGAACGACCAATGCCGATACATCAGTGGCATGCCGATAGATGAGTAGGCGTCGAGCATCTGCTGGGAGGAGATTATCTCCATCTGGACCGGGTAAGTATCGAGATGCAACTCGTCGACCGCGATCGCCTCGATCTCTTCAAAAGCCCGCGATAATTTCTCGAAATTCCAGTCGGAACCGGAAAACAACAAATTCGTTTCGTTGGCTCGCCTGACCATCTCTCTCTCTCAAGCGCTCTTGATGGCCACCGGCTGCCTGGCGAAGAGCCGGTGGAAGACCGGGTAAATATCCGCGGGAGCAGCGATGCGGCTCATCTGGAAGTTGGGCCATTTCAGCTCGATCGTACTGTAGGCGCGCCAAAGCGACGTCCCGTTTTCGGTAGCACCGAATATGTGGCTCTCGCGTTCGTCGATGATCTCGACATAGGCGAAATACTGGCACAGGCGCATGAGCTTGCCGTTCATGAGCTCTATGCATCGCTCGGAATCGGTGGTGAAATTGTCCCCGTCAGAGGCCTGCGCGGCGTAAATGTTCCACTCGCTGGCAGGATAGCGCTGGCCGATAATGCGGTGCATTTCGTCGAGCGCGGTGGAGACGATCGTACCGCCGCTCTGCGTGTTGTAGAAGAACGTGTCCTCATCCACTTCGTGCGCCTCATGGGTATGGCGGATGAAGACGATCTCCGTGCGTTCGTAGCGCCGTTTCAAGAACAGGTGCAGCAGCACGAAGAAGCGTTTGGCCAAGTCCTTTTCGCGTTGGCCCATCGATCCGGACACGTCCATAAGGCAGAACATGACGGCATTGGCATTCGGCACCGGCCGGGCGTCGAAGCGGTTGAATCGGATATCGACCGGATCGACAAAGGCAATTCGCCTGCGCCGTCGCTCCAGCCGGTCAAGCTCGTCGCGTAATTCCGCGATGCGCTGGCGCACCGCCGCGCCGGCCGGGGCCGACTCAAGGGTGACGATTTCCCGGAGGATCGCCTCCAGTTCCTGCTGCGTGGGGCGCCTCAGCGCAATGCGCCGGCCTAGGCTGTTGCGCATGGTGCGGCCGGCATTGATGTTGGTCGGGGAACCGGTTGCCGCGAAGCCGGCCCGGCGCGGCTTGAAGGCAAGGATTTCCTTGAGATTGAGCTTAACCAGGTCGGGCAGTTCGAGATCCTCAAAAAAGAGTTCGAGCACCTCCTCGCGTGACAGCACGAAACGAAAATCGTCTTCCGACGCCGTGTTTCCTGGCGACGACGCCGCGCCGCCCCCATGCGGCTTCGGGAGCAGGTCTCCAGGGGAAAAATGCCTGTTGCCCGGAAGGATGTGTCGGCGCCGTCCGCTGGCCCTGTCATCGTTGAAGCTCGGCTCGGCCGTTTTCCTTTCAGGCATGGGCACGGCGTGCTCGGTATCCACGTCGGCGATCCTGCCAGTGCGGATTTGATCGCGAATGCTCCGCTTCAACTCCTCGCGAGCACGCCTGAGGAAGCGTTGTCGATTGCCGAGGCTCTTGTCCTTGGGGTTCAGGCGACGGTCGATGAAGATCGGCATGGAACCATCCGGCTCTGTCAACCCGCCTTGTTCACCCGCATGTACCAGTCCACCAGCCGGCGTACCTGCCGTTCTGTGTAGCCACGCTCGATCATGCGCTGCACGAATTCGTTGTGGCGCTTTTCCGTAACGCTGTCTTGCTTGGAGCCGAAGCTGATCACCGGCAAGAGGTCCTCGACCTGTCCGAACATCCGCTTCTCGATGACCTCGCGCAGTTTTTCATAGCTGGTCCATGACGGGTTGCGGCCGTGGTTTCTTGCGCGAGCGCGCAGAGTGAACTTCACCACCTCGTTACGGAAGTCCTTGGGATTGGCGATGCCTGCCGGTTTCTCGACCTGCGAAAGTTCGTTGTCCAGGATCTCCCGGTTGAGGATCTGGCCGGTGTCGGGGTCCTTGTAGTCCTGGTCCTCAATCCAGGCATCCGCATAGGCGATGTAGCGGTCGAAGAGGTTCTGGCCGTATTCGCTATAGGACTCCAGATAGGCCTTCTGGATTTCGTGGCCGATGAACTCGGCGTAGCGCGCCGCAAGCTCCGACTTGATGAATTCAAGATAGGCCGCTTCCGTTTCCTTCGGGAACTGCTCCCGCTTGATCGCCTCCTCCAGAATGTACATCAGATGCACAGGATCGGCGGCCACCTCCTCATTATCGAAGTTGAATGTCTGCGAAAGGATCTTAAAGGCAAAGCGCGTGCTGACGCCCGTCATGCCTTCATCGACGCCGGCGGCGTCGCGATATTCTTGGACCGACTTTGCCCTGGGATCGACTTCCTTCAGATTTTCGCCGTCATAGGCGCGCATCTTGGTGTAGAGCGGCGAGTTGTCGTGCTCGGCCAAGCGCGTCGAAACTGCAAAGCGGCTGAGGATGTCCAAAACTTCAGGGGCACAGGGGCTGGCGGCCAACTCGCTCTCACGCAGCAATTTCTCATAGATCTGCCTCTCTTCGGTGATCCGCAGGCAATAGGGTACCTTGACCACCAGGATGCGATCGAGAAACGCCTCGTTGTTCTTGTTGCTCTTGAACTGTTGCCATTCCGACTCGTTGGAATGGGCGACGATGATCCCCTGGTAGGGAAAGGCGCCGAAATTTTCAGTGCCGTTGTAGCTGCCTTCCTGTGTCGCGGTCAGCAGCGGATGCAGAACCTTGATGGGTGCCTTGAACATCTCGACGAATTCAAGCAGACCTTGCGTGGTCCGGTTCAGGCCACCGCTGTAGGAATAGGCATCGGGGTCGGACTGGCTAAAATTTTCCAATTGCCTGATGTCGACCTTGCCGACCAGGGCCGAGACATCCTGATTGTTCTCATCGCCAGGTTCGGTCTTGGCAATGCCGATCTGGCGCAGCCGCGAAGGCATCAGCTTGACGACGCTGAATTTGGAGATGTCGCCAGACAATTCGTCGAGGCGCTTGGCCGCCCATGGCGAAATCAATCCGTTCAGCCGGCGCCGGGCTATGCCGTATTTATCCTCTAGCAGATCACCCATGTGATCGGGATGGAACAGCCCAAGCGGCGACTCGAAAACCGGGCTGATCTGGTTGCCGACCTTCAGCGTGTAGATCGGGCGCTGCTCCATCAGTTTCTTCAGGCGCTCGGCCAGAGAGGATTTGCCGCCGCCGACCGGGCCGAGGAGATAGAGGATCTGCTTGCGTTCTTCGAGACCCTGCGAGGCATAGCGGAAATACCCGGCTATGCGCTCGATCGTATCCTCCATTCCATAGAAGTCGGAAAAATGAGGGTAGACCTTGAGGGTCCGATTCGAGAAAATGCGGCCGAGCCGCTCGTCTTTGCTGGTGTCAACCAGTTTTGGTTCGCCGATTGCGTCGACCATCCTTTCGGGCGCCGAAGCGTACATCGATTTGTCTTCCCGACAGGCAAGAAGATACTGTTGGATGCTGACCTCTTCGTCCGCCGCATTGGCATAAATTTCCGAAAAAAGATCGAAGACGTCGGATTGGGTTGCACGCATGATGTTCTGCCCTCGGAGCCGATCTGGATTCCAATCGCCTCATCACCTTCAACTGTCGGAAAGCATTGTTGGTTCCCTTCACATGAAGGAGAGTGGCTGCAATCCGGGTAGAAGGCTTGGGAGGAAACATTCGGAGTGGCTGGAATGGCGGGTTGCCCGGTGCTGCGGCGCTGATGGGCGGCGTTGTCGCCGGCCAGCTATCTCGATGGACACAAGCATCCGCCGACCTTCATCGCCTATTCGCGCGCCGAAGGCCGCGACGACCAATCGAAGGCTTTGCCAAACGCCTGCGCGCCATCGGCACTGAAGTGACGCTGTTCGACGGCAACGCCTACACGCATATGTCGATCAATCACGACTTCGGCGAGGACGGCGACGCGTTGACCGCCGCGATGCTGGCCTTCCTGAATGGACCGTCGGTTGATCCCCGATCCCCGCGAGGCGTCCTGGATCAGACCAAAAGCCCCGGCGGGACATTGCCGACCCGGCGGCTACAGGTGCAATTGTTCCTGAGTTGTCGATTGGGAAAGAAAATCATGAATGGCGCCGATCTGCTGTGCGACGTGCTCCTGGCCAATGACGTCACGGTCTGCTTCGCCAATCCTGGCACATCCGAAATGCATTTCGTTGCCGCACTGGACCGCAAACCTCAGATGCGCTGCGTGCTCGGCCTGTTCGAGGGCGTGGTGACCGGCGCCGCCGACGGCTATGCGCGCATGACCGACCGCCCGGCAGCAACGTTGCTGCATACCGGACCGGGTCTCGCCAACGGTTTGGCCAACATGCACAACGCAAGGCGTGCGCGCAGCCCGATGATCAACATTGTCGGCGACCATGCTTCTTACCATCTGCCGCTCGATGCCCCGCTGACCAGCGACATAGAAGGCCTGGCGTCGCCGATGTCGAACTGGGTTGGCCGCGTCAAGGGGCCGGCCGATATTGTGCCGGCCGCAGAGGCGGCTTTCCGCGCCTCACTCACGCCGCCTAGCGTCACGACGCTGATCCTGCCTGCGGATGCGGCCTGGGGCGAAGTTGCTGCGATTTCGCCTGGCAAGGTGAAGCTGGCGCCGCCGCCCGCCGTCGACATGGCTGTTGTGCACACGATCGCCGAAGCAATCCGCGCCGCGCCGGGCCGTGTCGGCATGGTGGTGCGTGGGCAAGCGGCGCGCGCCGATGCACTTGAAATCACAGGGAGAATCTCATCGGGAAGCGATGTCAGGCTGTTCAGTGAGGTTCTGATCGCCCGCATGCAGCGCGGCCGCGGGCGGTTCGCCCCGACCCGCATTCCCTATCCGGTCGAAGCGGCGACGGCCACGCTGAGCGATATTGATGTCTTGGTGCTGGTCGGCGCCAAGGAGCCGGTTGCCTTCTTCGCCTATCCCGGCAAGCCCGGGCGGCTGGTTCGGGACGATTGCCAGGTGCTTTCGCTGGCGGCGCATGGCCAGGATCTGAAAGCGGCGCTGGAGGCGCTGGCCGACGAGCTCGGCATCAAGCCGACGCAGCAATTCGCCGCCGCAACCGCCTTTCCAGACGAACCGACGCTGAGCGGCAGACTGACGGACGATGCCATCGCGCTGTCGGTGGCGCGCAAACTTCCGGCCAATGCCATCGTCTGCGACGAAGCAGTCACCTCGGCGAGACGGTTCTTCGCGCTATCCGCCTTTGCGGCGCCGCACGACTACATGATGGGTACGGGCGGATCGATCGGCGGCGGCATTCCCATGGCTACCGGCGCGGCGATCGCCTGCCCGGACCGCAAGGTGATCAATCTCGAAGCCGACGGCAGCGGCATGTACACGGTGCAGGGACTGTGGACCCAGGCCAGGGAAAAGCTTGACGTCGTGACCATCATCTTTTCCAACCGGACCTACGCCATCCTGCATGGCGAAATGAAGAATGTCGGGGTCAATGAGATCGGCGAGAACGCTAGGCGCATGCTCGATCTCGACCATCCGGCGCTGGACTGGGTTGCGCTGGCCAAAGGCATGGGCGTCGAGGCGGCCCGCGCCGACACGTGCGAGCGGTTCGACGCGCTGCTCGACAGTGCCCTGTCGCGTCCGGGACCGTTTCTCATCGAAGCGGTGATCTGAGGCGGAGAGACTTACCAACGGGTCTTTTCGCCGGGTGCAGCCGGTTCGATTGCCAGCGCATGGACGCCGGCTTGCAGCTCCGCTGCGAGCAATTCGTTGACGGCGCGGTGGCGGTCGATGCGGCTCATGCCGGCAAAGACGGATGAGACGATGCGGACGCGAAAATGCGTCTCGCCGGTGCCGTCATAGGCACCGTGATCGTCGGAGCCGTGGTGGTGATGACCGGCATGAAGGTGGCTTTCATTGACGATCGCCAGCCGCTCCGGCGAAAACGCCTTGTTCAGCTTGTCTTCCATCGTCGCCTGTATGGACATCGCCATCTCCCTTCACCATATCTGCAAGGCGTGATCGGGAAATCGGGATCGATCCCGCCGGGCCGCCTCAAAAATCGCCATTCGCCCTGCTTTATGCCGCGATTCAGCGGTTAGGGCGATGATCGCGAAAATGTCAATTCTTGTTTCGCACGTGCGAACAGCCCATAAATGGGTGAGATGAAACCGTACCCCAAATATTTCGAGAAAATTCGGGTCCGTCCCGACAAGGATGCGGAGCTGAAGTCGCACTCGCCGATCTGCCAGTGGGACGGCTGCAAGGAGGCCGGTACTCACCGGGCGCCGGTCGGACGCATGAAGGAAGGCGAGTATTTTCAGTTCTGCTTCGATCATGTGCGCGAATACAACAAGGGTTTCAACTACTTCTCCGGCGTGCCGGACACCGAGATCGCCCGCTTCCAGAAGGAAGCGATGACCGGCCACCGGCCGACATGGAAGATGGGCGTCGCCGGCGCCTCGACGCGCTCCTCGCCCGATTTCGCCCAGCAGCGTTCCGGTCGCGCCGGCTATTACAACCGCATGCGCGATCCTTTCGACCTGTTCAAAGGGCCAAAGGACCCGCGCGAGGCGCGCGAACGCAAGGCCAAGCCGCTTGAGGCCAAGGCGCTGGAAACGCTTGGCCTTGATACAAAGGCGACTGGCAAGGACATCAAGGCGCGCTATAAGGAACTTGTGAAGCGCCACCATCCGGATGCGAATGGCGGCGATAGAGGTTCGGAAGACCGGTTCCGCGATGTGCTGCAGGCCTATCGCGTGCTCAAGCAGGCGGGTTTGTGCTGAGCAACCTAACGGTTCGTGTCGTTTTCCAACTTTCATAAGGGTGGAAAAGGCTCTAAGACCGCCCCCGGACAAAATCGATTGCCGGCGAAATCAGGCATTTCGCCCGTGGAGACTTGGATAGAGATGAACAAGGTCGATCGCGACATCGCCAATTTGCCCGACACGACGGTGTCGGTGAAAGACAAATTCGGCTTCGAGTCCAAGATGGTGGTGCCGGCCTATTCGGTGACCTCGGAACACGTGCCGGACATCGATCCGGATTATCTGTTCGACAAGGCGACGACGCTGGCGATCCTTGCCGGCTTTGCCTACAACCGCCGCGTCATGGTGTCTGGCTATCACGGCACCGGCAAATCGACCCATATCGAACAGGTCGCCGCCCGCCTTAACTGGCCCTGCGTGCGCGTCAACCTCGACAGCCATGTCAGCCGTATCGACCTCGTCGGCAAGGACGCCATCGTCGTCAAGGATGGCCTGCAGATCACCGAATTCCGCGACGGCATCCTGCCCTGGGCCTACCAGCACAATGTCGCGCTCTGCTTTGACGAGTACGATGCCGGCCGTCCGGACGTGATGTTCGTCATCCAGCGCGTGCTGGAATCGTCGGGCCGCCTGACGCTACTCGACCAGAGCCGGGTCATCCGCCCGCATCCGGCGTTCCGGCTGTTTTCGACCGCCAACACGGTCGGCCTCGGCGACACCACCGGCCTCTATCACGGCACGCAGCAGATCAACCAGGCGCAGATGGATCGCTGGTCGATCGTCACCACGCTGAACTACCTGCCGCACGACAATGAGGTGAATATCGTGCTGGCCAAGGCCAAGCACTATCGCGACGGCAAGGGCAAGGACATCGTCAACAAGATGGTGCGCGTCGCCGACATGACGCGCTCGGCCTTCATCAATGGCGATCTGTCGACCGTGATGAGCCCGCGTACCGTCATCACCTGGGCCGAAAATGCCGAGATCTTCGGCAATATCGGCATGGCGTTCCGGCTGACCTTCCTCAACAAATGCGACGAGCTGGAGCGTTCGGTGGTGGCCGAGTTCTACCAGCGCGCCTTCGGCGAGGATTTGCCCGAGAGCGCCGCCAACGTGGTGCTGGGCTGAGCAGAGCCTCGATGGCGGGTCCGGGCGACAACACGCGCAACAAGTCGAAGACGGGGTCTGAAGCCGACAGCTTCAAGCGTGCCGTCACCGTCTGCATGCGCGCAATCGCCGGCGACAAGGAGCTCGAAGTCGGTTTCGCCAAGGACCGCCCGGCGCTCGCCGGCAGCCGCGCCCGTCTGCCCGAACTGCCGAAGAAAGCGTCCAAGACAGACATCGCGATTACTCGTGGCCTGGGCGATTCCATGGCGCTGAAGCGCGCCTGCCACGATCAGCGTATCCACACCAAACTGGCGCCGGAAGGCAAGCTGGCGCGCTCGATCTATGACGCCGTGGAACAGGCCCGCGTCGAGGCGATCGGCAGCCGCGCCATGCAGGGCGTCGCCGACAATATCGGCTCCATGCTGGAGGACAAATACGCCAAGGCCAACCTTGTCGACGTCAAGGACAAGGCCGACGCGCCGATCGAGGAAGCGCTGGCGCTGATGGTGCGCGAGAAGCTGACCGGGCGGCCGATCCCGAAGAGCGGCGAGCGGCTGGTCGAACTCTGGCGGCCCTGGGTCGAGGAGAAGGCCAAGGCCGATCTCGACGGACTGTCGGCCAAGCTTGGCGACCAGCAGGCCTTCGCCCGCGTCGTGCGTGAGATGCTGGCGTCCATGGAGATGGCCGAGGAACTCGGCGACGATCAGGAGACCGAAGACTCCGAGGACAATGACGAGAACCAGCCGCAAGGCGAGGAGCAGAGCGAGGAGGGCGGCGAAGAGGATTCCGGCTCCGAGCAGTCGCAATCCGAGGATGCCGAGGCCTCGGCCGACGACGAACAGTCGTCCGAGACTGAGGCCTCCGACGCCACTGCCGACGATCTTTCCGACGATGACGATGCGGACGCCGAAACGCCGGGCGAGGCGCGCCGTAACGACAACCCGTTCGCCAACCTGCCGAAAGAGATCGACTACAAGGTTTTCACCACCGCCTTCGACGAGACCGTCGGTGCGGAAGAGCTGTGCGAGGAAGAAGAACTCGACCGGCTGCGCGCCTTCCTCGACAAGCAACTGGCCAATCTCTCCGGCGTCGTCGGACGGCTCGCCAACCGGCTGCAGCGCCGCCTGATGGCGCAGCAGAACCGTTCCTGGGATTTCGACCTCGAAGAGGGTTATCTCGATCCGGCACGCCTGGTTCGTGTCGTCATCGATCCGATGCAGCCCTTGTCGTTCAAGCAGGAGCGCGACACCAAATTCCGCGACACGGTGGTGACGCTGGTGCTCGACAATTCGGGCTCGATGCGCGGCCGGCCGATCACGGTTGCCGCCACCTGTGCCGACATTCTGGCGCGCACGCTGGAGCGCTGCGGCGTCTCGGTCGAGATCCTCGGCTTCACCACGCGGGCGTGGAAGGGCGGACAGGCGCGCGAGAAATGGCTGAAGGACGGCAAGCCGCCGAACCCCGGCCGGCTCAACGATCTGCGCCACATCATCTACAAATCCGCCGATCATCCGTGGCGCCGCGCCCGGCGCAATCTCGGCCTGATGATGCGCGAGGGCCTGCTCAAGGAAAACATCGACGGCGAGGCGTTGTTATGGGCGCACAACCGGCTGATCGCCCGGCCCGAACAGCGCAAGATCCTGATGATGATCTCGGACGGCGCGCCGGTTGACGATTCGACGCTGTCGGTCAATCCTGGCAACTATCTCGAGCGGCACCTGCGCGCCGTCATCGAGCTGATCGAGACGCGCTCGCCGGTCGAGCTTCTGGCCATCGGCATCGGCCACGACGTCACCCGCTATTACAGGCGCGCCGTCACCATCGTCGATGCCGAGGAACTGGCCGGCGCCATGACCGAGCAGCTGGCCTCGCTGTTTGCCGAGGAAAACGTGCGCGATACACGCCGCGGCGGCTACCGGCGCGCTGGATGATTTTTTTGCGCGGCGGGTTTCGGCAGATGCTCTTCGCGGTCACTGCCTTGTTCGGCATGGCGTTTGCGCCGGCCATCGCCGCCGGCCCAAGCGCGGTCGAGCCGGTCGAAGTCTCGGCGCGGCCGATCACCACCTTCAATATCGGCAGCGCCGACAAGCAGTTTGGGCTGCTGGAATTCGTCGGCGGTCTTGAGATGAACTCGACGACGCGCGATTTCGGCGCGCTGTCGGCATTTCGGTTCGTCAAACCCGGCAGCGATTTCATCGGCGTCGCCGATACGGGCTTCTGGTTCTTCGGCTCGATCACCCATGATGCCGACAAGCGGCCGTCCGGCATCCAGAATTTCCGCATGCAGCAGATGGTCGATGAAAAGGGCCGGCCGATCGACAGGAAATGGGAAGTCGATGCCGAGGGCCTTGCAGTCAAGGACGGCATCGCCACCGTCGGCTTCGAGCGCGATCACCGCGTCGCCCAGTTCAAGATTGACCCCAGCAACATGACGGCCCCGTTCAAGCAACTGAACTTTCTGGTTCCAGCCCGCGAACTGCGACAGAACCGCGGTTTCGAGACCGTCACCCACGCCAATCCCAACGGCCAGCACGAGGGCGGCCTCGTCGTGGTCTCGGAAAAGAGCTTGGACAAGGCTGGCAACATCTATGCCGCCATCATCGAAGGGCCGCACAAGGGCGTCTTCACGGTCAAGCGCAACGGTGATTTCGACATCACTGACGGCGCCTTCCTGCCGGATGGCGACCTGCTGCTTTTGGAGCGCAGTTTCTCGATGGCCGGCGGTGTCAGGATGCGGCTAAGGCGCATCTATGGCGAAAGCGTCGAGAAGGGCGCGGTTGCCGACGGGCCGGTGCTGATGGAAGCCGACATGGGCTACCAGATCGACAATATGGAAGGACTCGACGTCTGGACCCGCGATGACAGAGCGCTGATGGTGTCGCTGATCTCGGACGACAACCATTCGATCCTGCAGCGCAACCTCTATCTGGAATTCATCCTGCACCAGGATTGAGAGCCCTAAGGCTTGGTGGCGATCCAGATGACGTGGCGCGCGCCGCGCTTGCCATTGGCGCGCGTCTTCACCTCGTCCACGACAAAGCCCGCCTGCTTGAGCCTAAGTGTGAAGCCGGCATCGGGGCCTTGCGACCAAACAGCCAGCACGCCCCCGGGCCTGAGCGCTGCACGCGCCGCGCCGAGGCCGGCAGCGCCATAGAGGGCGTCGTTGCCCTTGTAGACGATGCCTTCGGGGCCATTGTCGACATCGAGCAGGATGGCGTCCCAGGCTGCCTTGTCGGATCTTATGATGTGCCCGGCGTCGGCTTCGCGAACCGTCACACGGGGATCGTCGAGACAGCCGGCGAAGACCGCCTCCATGGGGCCGCGCGCCCAGGCGATGACGGCGGGGACAAGCTCGGCAACGGTGATGCCTGCGTCGGCGCCCATTTGGGCAAGCGCAGCGCGCAGCGTAAAACCCATGCCGAGGCCGCCGATCAGGATTTTCGGTTGGGCGCGGCCGCCGATCTTTTCACAGGAGAGCTTGGCCAGCGCTTCCTCGGAGCCGCTGAGGCGGCTGTTCATCAGCTCATTGGTGCCGAGCATGATCGAGAATTCGCTGCCGCGCTGCTTGAGGCGCAGTTCCTGTCCGCCGTCAGGCGTTTTGGCCGAGCCGAGCTGGACCCAGGGAATCACGGCCTAGACAGCCACGGCCGGCTGGCTCCAGTGGGCGGCGAGCAGCCGGTAGGGGATCAGGGCCACAACAGCGATGATCAGCTTCAAAGAGAGGTCGCCCAGCGCCCAGGAGACCCAGCGCATGGACTCGACCGGCAGCACGCCTATCAGCGGCGCCGTCTCCAGCGCAAAGCTGTCGTTCGGGCCGGCAAAAGCGAAGGCGGCCGAAAAGGCGATGCTGAAGAACACCAGGGTGTCGAACACCGAGCCGACCAGCGTGCCGACGATCGGCGCGCGCCACCAGCTCTGCCGGCGCAACCGGTTGAACACGGTGACGTCGAGCAATTGCGCGCAAAGGAAGGCCGCGCCGGAAGCTGCGGCGATGCGCACCAGCCGGTCGGCTGATGTCTCGAACTCGATCAGGCCGTGGCGAAACAGGAAGGGCGGGACGAGAATCGAGCAGACCACCGCGGTCATGAAGCCGACAAAGACGATGCGGCGCGCCACCGTCGGGCCGTAGCGGCGGTTGGCAAGGTCGGTGACCAGGAAGGAGAAGGGATAGGTGAAGGCGCCCCAGGTCAGGATGTCGGCCAGCGACAGACCGCCGGCCTGACCCTGCATCGGGAACTGCACGAGGATGTTCGATACCACGACGACAAGCGCCATGGCGGCCACAAAGGGCAGATATCGCGAGAAGGAAGTCATTTTTTTATCCTGGGTAATGGAACCAGCCAGGCGCTAGCCGAAATCCGGATCGCGCTGCCTTGCAAGTTTTGAGCATCGGATTGCTCCGATGCTGCTGCCTTAGAAGTTTTGAGCATCGGATTGCTCCGATGCTCAGGGCGGTCGTCCCCCGCCTTGATATCGTTAAGCGGCGGGCTGGTCGGCCAGCTTCTTGGCGATCTGCTTCTTCAGCAGCCGCGCGCGCTGCGACAATTCCTTGGCGTCGGCCTTGGCCAGGAAGGCGTCGAGGCCGCCGCGATGCTCGACCGAACGCAGCGCGTTGGCCGAAATGCGCAGGCGCACATTCTGGTTCAGCGCTTCCGAAATCAGCGTCACATTGACGAGGTTCGGCAGGAAGCGGCGCTTGGTCTTGTTGTTGGCGTGGCTCACATTGTTGCCGGTCTGGACTGCCTTGGCAGTGAGTTCGCAGGTGCGGGACATGGTTCTAACCTTCAGTTCTGTCTAGCCTGCCAAACCTTGTTCGCCCGCGCCGGGTGGCGCGCGGTTTCAGTCAGGCGGCCTTATGGAAAAGTTGGCGTTCCATAGTTGCATTTCGCCAATGCGTCAAGCTCCGGCTTGCCCACGACTGTGACGAGCGTTTCACATAAAGGCCGGAATTCAGCCTATAAGCGGTCGGACAGGGACATCTCAAGCCGGAGTCGCCCGCCTCCGGTTAAAAAAATCAAGGACCGAGCCCGCCATGCTTCGCCCGTCACATGCCGTTGTCGCCATACTTGTCGCCGCCTTGCCGACATCAACCCTTGCCGCCGCGCCCGCAGCCACCGCACAGTCCTTCAAGGGCGAATACACGGTGTCGTTCCTCGGCCTTTCCGTGGCCAAGGCGACATTTTCCAGCCACTACGAAGGCGATAGCTATTCCATAGAGGGCACCGTCTCCAGCGCTGGTCTCGCCACCTTGTTCGACGACACGAGCGGCACGATCTCGTCAAAGGGCAAGATCCTGGGCAAGCAGATGCAGCCGCAGGTATTTCGCGCCGATTATAAGTCCGGCAAGAAGGCTTCCATGGTCGATATCCGCTTTGCCAATGGCGCGGTGACCGCCACCCAGGTCATTCCCGAACCGAAAAAGCGCAATCCCAAAAACTGGATACCGCTGGGCAGCAACGATCTGGCATCTGTGCTCGATCCGATGGCGGCTACCGTTATCCATGCCGACAGCCTCGACCAGGTCTGCGGGCGCAAGGTGAAATTCTATGACGGCGAGATGCGCGCCGACCTGACGCTGACCTACGCCTCGAAAGGATCGATCTCGGTCAAGGGTTACAAGGGCGATACCGTCACCTGCAAGATGAGCTTCGAGCCGGTGGCAGGCTACCGCAAGGGCCGCAAGGCGCTGAATTACCTGAAGAAGAAGAGCCAGATGATGGTGACGTTTGCACCGCTCGGCCAAACCGGCATATATGCGCCGATCCACGCCACGGTCGGGACGCAGATCGGCACCTTGACTGTCAGCGCGGGGCGGTTCGAAGCAACTGAATAGACGCTCCCACCCGAATAGAAATGGGGCGCGTCGCCGGAGACGGGCATGGGGCGCGCAACACTGATCGGTTTCTCGGCGGTCGCCATGTGGGCGCTGCTGGCGTTGCTCACCGATGCGTCGGGCGCCGTGCCGCCATTCTTGCTCTCGGCCATCACCTTCACCATCGGCACCGCGGTCGGGCTGGTTGCCCGGCTGTTCATGCCGGCCACCGATAAAAGCCTGAAGATCCCACGCCAGGTCTGGGTGATCGGCATTGCCGGACTGTTCGGCTACCATTTCTTCTATTTCACCGCGCTGCGCAACGCGCCGGCGGTGGAGGCAAGCCTGATCGCCTATCTGTGGCCGCTGCTGATCGTGCTGGGATCAGCGCTGATGCCGGGCGAGAAGCTGGCCTGGAACCATGTCGTCGGCGCGCTGCTCGGGCTCGCCGGGACCGTGCTGATCGTCACCAAGGGTGGCGGCCTCGCCTTCGATGCTCGCTACACCTTCGGCTATGCGATGGCGGCCGTCTGTGCGCTGCTGTGGTCGTCCTATTCGCTGCTGTCGCGGCGCTTTCCGGCGGTGCCGACCTCGATTGTCACCTGGTTCTGCGCCGCCACGGCAGCCCTGTCTCTCGTCTGCCATCTTCTCCTGGAAAAGACGGTGCTGCCCGATGGTCCCGGCCAGTGGCTGGCGGTGCTTGGTTTGGGGTTGATGCCGGTGGGCGCGGCCTTCTACGCCTGGGATATCGGCGTAAAGCGCGGCAACATCCAGGTGCTCGGCGCGGCAAGCTATGCGGCGCCACTGCTGTCGACATTGGTGCTGATCGCGGCGGGCGTTGCCGAGCCGTCGCTGCGTATCCTGGCGGCCTGCGTGCTGATCACCGGCGGCGCGGCACTGGCGGCGAAATCGTTGTTCCTGCGCAAGGCCGCAACGGGTGGGGCAAGCGCATGACGATGCCGTTTGCCGGCGGCATCGACGCCAACGCCAATGCAACATTGATTTTTTCGCTGGTGGCGGCAGTGATCTACGCCTTCACCCTGGATATGCGGCCGACGCTGGCCCGCTCGGCGGCAAAGACGCTGGCCGTGGCCATGCTTGCGGCACTCGCCTTCATGCAAGGTGGGCCGCTGTTGCTCGTCGTCGCACTGCTGCTCAGCGGCGTCGGCGATGCCTTCCTGTCGCGTGACGGCGAAAAGGCCTTCCTCGGCGGGCTGGCCAGCTTCCTTGCGGCGCATGTCCTCTATGTGCCGCTCTTCCTGCGCGGCGGCGGCGGGCTGGATGTGCTCAGCACCGAGACATGGCGCGGCGCCATCGCGCTGGCCATGGCGGCCTTCGCAGTCGTCATGCTGGCAGCACTCTGGCGCCGTGTCAGTCCCGGCCTGCGGGTGCCGATCGCCGTCTATATCGCGGCCATTCTGGCGATGGGCATCTCGGCGTTGACGCTCGACAATCCGTGGGTCATCGGCGGCGCTGTTATGTTCATGGCATCGGACGGGCTGCTTGCCGCGGAGAAATTCCTGGTTCCGGCAATAGCACCCTATCGCGCCGGCATCCGTTATGCGGTCTGGGTGCTGTACTACGCCGCCCAGCTCTGCATAACTCTTGGTTTTCTTCTGGCCTAAGGCTGCCAGCCCGGCTCGGCCATTTCAAACGCGGCGAAGTCGAAGCCCGGCGCCACGGTGCAGCCGACCAACGTCCATTCGCCGAGGCTGCGCGCCGATTGCCACCAGCCGGCCGGCACGACGATCTGCGGCCGCTCGCCCGCCGCAAGTTCAATGCCGAGCACCTGCTCGATCACCTGGTTAACCTTTGGACTGCCTTCCTCCCAGATTGACAGCGCCAGCGGTGCTCCGGCATGGAAGTGCCAGACCTCGGCCGCGTCCTTGACCCGGTGCCATTCCGAAATCTGGTCCTGTTCGAGGAGGAAATAGATCGCCGTCGAATGGCCGCGCGCGCCACCCGCGTCGTCGCGAAAGGTCTCGGCATACCAGCCGCCTTCCGGATGCGGCTTTAGGCCGAGCATGGCGATGATTTCAGCGGCGCTGGTCATGGCTGATCCCGGAACGATGCTCAGAAATTGTCCTTGCGCTTGCGGATTTCCGCGAACACTTCGGCGTCGGAGGCCTCCTCCATACCGAGATGCTTGCGGATCGCCGGGTCGTGCCAGCGCAGGAACGGATTGGTCGACAATTCCTCGCCGATCGTGGTCGGCAGCGTCGCCTTGTCGTCGGCGCGCAGGATCTCGATCTTGGCGGCGCGTTCTTTCAGCGCCGAATTGGTCGGGTCGACGGTCAACGCAAAGCGGGCGTTCGAAAGCGTATACTCATGGCCGCAATAGATGACCGTGTCGGCCGGGAGTGCCGCCAGCTTCTTCAGCGACTCGTACATCACCGGCGGCTTGCATTCGAACAGCCGGCCGCAGCCGAGCGCGAACAAAGTGTCGGCGGTGAACGCCACTTTCGAGGCCGGAAAATGATAGGAGACATGGCCCGCTGTGTGGCCAGGCGTGGCGATGACATCGATCCGCTCACCGCCGAGATGGACGACCGAGCCTTGCCCGACGGTCTCGTCGATGCCGGGGATCTTTTCCTTTTCCGCCTCCGGTCCGACGATGCGCAGCTTGAAGCGCTCCTTCAGCGCCAGATTGGCCTCGACATGGTCGACATGGTGGTGGGTGGTCAGGATCATCGTCGGCTTCCAGCCGGTACGCTCGATAGCGGCAATGATCGGCGCTTCTTCGGGTGCGTCGATAATGGCGGTCTCGCCGCTTTTCGGGTCATGCACCAGCACGCCGAAATTGTCGCTGCGGCACATGAACTGTTCGATTTCGACGGGCATTGGCATCTCTCCATCTGTTGGCGCAGACATAGGGCGCTTGGCCGCTGATGTCATCTAGCTTTGCAGAACGTGCCGGCTTTGTTGAACTTGGGCGGCATCGCAGCTACCGTCCCGCGCATGCATTCCGATATCGTCGATCTCCGCTCCTTCTATTCGACCACGCTCGGCCGCCTGGCTGAACGCTCGATCACCATGGCGCTGTCCTCAATATGGGCAACAGTGCCCAATGAGCGGCTGGTCGGGCTCGGCTATACCTTGCCGTGGCTGGAGCGGTTCGGCACCGATGCCGAGCGGGTGTTTGCCTTCATGCCTGCTACGCAAGGCGCCGTCGTCTGGCCGGCGAACGGGCCGACGGCTACGGCGCTGGTCTTCGACGAGGAATTGCCGCTGGTCGATTCCTGCATCGACCGCATGCTGCTCGTGCATTCGCTCGAACATGTCGAAAACCCGCGCGAGACGCTGAACGAGATCTGGCGGGTGCTGTCGCCGGCAGGGCGCGTCGTCATCGTCGTGCCCAACCGGCGCGGTGTCTGGGCGCGGTTCGAGCACACGCCGTTCGGCAATGGCCGGCCGTTCTCGCGCGGCCAGCTGACAGAATTGCTGCGCGAGGCGAATTTCACACCGGCTTCCTGGTCCGACGCGCTGTTCTTCCCGCCATCGCCGCGGCGCTTCATGATGCGGTTCCACAATGTGCTGGAGCGCGCCGGCCGGCGGTTCTGGCCGATCTTTTCCGGCGTCATCGTGGTCGAGGCGCAGAAGCGGCTCTATCAGGGCGTGCCGGTCGCGCAGCGCGCCTCGCGCCGTGTCTTCGTGCCGGTACTGTCACCGCACGGTGCGACGCGGCTTGGCCGCCGGGCGGAAGGGGTGACATCGACGACGCGTCAGGTGACACCTTCGTGATCATCATGAAAACTGGTGTTGCGTGGGTTTTTCCCACCTATCTGTCGCAGATGCATTCGCGGTCCGTTTGAGCGGCGGATGCCTTCAAGTCTCTCCATCTGGTTCAGCAACGCTTCTGAACGCAAGGACCTCGTGCATGGCTGATCAACCGGACAAGTCCGCCACCGCTCAGCCGGTAACCGTCGAAGCCAGCAGCCTGCGCGATCAGGTGGCGACGATCAAACGGGCGCTGGTAGGCTCACCGGTGCGCAAGTGGCTGGTCTGGACGTCGGTCGGCATTATGGCGGTCATCGTCGCCACGTCGATCGGCCAGGTTCTGCTCAACCGCTGGAACCAGCCTTTCTACGATGCGCTGGCGCGTCGCG